>DATIQP010000569.1:0-9214 GCA_035470765.1 Polyangiaceae bacterium
CTCTTCGCGATGCGCACGCGGGCCAGGCCGACCCTCGCGGCCACGCGGGTGGGCGCGGCGCGCTTGGCGGTCTGGTAGTGCCCCTCTGCGCCCGCCCAGTCGCCTTTCTCGAACGCGTCGTCCCCCGCGCGCAGCTCGCGCGCCTCCGCGCTCGTGTCGCCGGCCCCGAGCGGGATGGTCGTCGGCTTCGCCGGCGGAAGCGGCTCCTCGGGCGGCGGCGTGCTCGCGCCAGCCTCGGCGGCGGCGAGCGGCGCGCCCGCATCCTCCACCCGGACGGTCGTCGCCGTCGCTGGCGGTGGCGTCACGGTCTCCGGCGGCTTCGAGCCGGAGCTCTGGCCTCCGCAGGACAGCGCCAGCACGAGGGGGAGCAGCTCAATCGCCCGCATGTCTCTTCACCAGCACCCAGGCGTGGGCCACGACGTCTCGCGCGGCCTCGGTGATCTTCGCGTCGCCCGAGCGGCTGCGCAAGGGCGAGAGATCGGCGCTCGGCGCGTGAGCGTCGAGGAGCAGCCCGCACGCAGCGCGGACGGCCGCGGGGGCGATCTCGTCGCGCGCGAGCGCGCGCACGTGATCGACGTACGAGCGGCCCCAGGACTCGTTCGGCGCGACGATGAGCACGCCGTTGAGCGCCATCCCTGCCGCGCGCTTGGCGCTCGCGAGCCCCGCGCGCACGTCGTTGCGCGCGTAGGCCTCCTCCGCCCGCACGACCTCCCCGAGCGCGGCCCGGATCCACTCGTCCGGCGTGAGCCGGAAGAGCCAATGGGCGGGGTCCTTGTGCAGCGGAGCGGACATCATCCCTCGGCCGTCATTCCTTGCGCAGCGTCTTGCTCGTGTGCTCGCGCCCGTCGTAGCGCAGGAGGGTGGCCTTGCTCTCCATCACCGTCTGCGTCAAAACCGGCCGCTTCCAGATGCGATAGAGCGCGCGCATGACCTCCTTGGCGTAGTCCACGCGCAGGTCCATGCCCTGGTGGTCGTGGCGCAAGAGCAGCTCGCCGCGGTTCTCGTAGTTCGCGTCCTCGACGTAAATGAACGGGCTGCCCGCGTTCGTCAGCTGGAAGAGCAGCTTCTCCTTCACGGCCTTGAACTCGCGCGTCTCGATCTCGTAGCGCTCGTTGCGGTTCGACCAGGCGTACGAGAAGAGCTTCTGCTCGCGCGCGAAGTCCGGGGTCAAGAACTCGTCGATGAAGGTCACGTCGTTGTACAGCGCGCGCACCTCGAAGACCTTCTTGCGACCGAGGCCGAGGCGCAGGTTCCAGTTGCGCTTGGCGTCGAGGTCGTCGCAGTCCTCCCACTCCTTGCCGAACTGCCCCTTGTCCCAGCGCTCCTCGATGTTGCGGAACAGCTCGATCCCGAGCTTGTACGGGTTGAGCTGCCCCTTGGCCGTCGCGAGGACGCCCGCCGCGTTGTCCGCGTAGTCGATGATCTCGGAGGCGTCGAGGACCTTCTCGGTCATCATCCGCGAGTGCCAGTACGAGGCCCAGCCCTCGTTCATGATCTTGGTCTGCATCTGCGGGACGAAGTACACGGCCTCCTCGCGGACGATCTCGAGGACGTCGTGCTCCCAGCGCTCGAGCGGCGCGTGCTCAAGCAAGAAGCCGAGCACGTCGCGCTCGCTCCGCTCGGGGAACTTCTTCGCCTTCTCCTTCTCGGCTTCGATCTTCGCGCGCTGCTCCTCGAGGTACTCCTCGGGGTTGATGAAGCTCTCCATGTACTCCTTGGAGCGCAGCCGCGGCACCTCGGTCGCCTTCTCGCTGTCCCGCTCCTCCTGCGACATCACCTTGCGGCGCCCCGTGAACGCCGCGTGGGGGTCGATCAGGTTCTCGAGCGACAGGCAGAAGTCGACGAACTCCTCGACGCGATTGATGCCGTAGCGCGCCACGATGCGGCGGACGCGCGCGCCGTGGTTGGCCATCTTGTCGATCCACCTGCGGTTCGGCGAGTAGTCCGCGGGCCTCACGGCGGGGTTCGTCGTCTTGCCGCCCGTATCGAGATCGGTAGAGCGGAAGCAGTAATTGTTCTTGAAGAAGTCGACGTGCCCGTAGACGTGCGCCATGACGAGCTTCTGATCGGTGAGCGAGTTGCCCTCGAGCAGGTAGGCGTACGAGGGGTTGTTGTTGATCACCATCTCGTAGATCTTGCTCAGGCCGTACTCGTAGCTCTTGCTCAGCCGCTCGTACTCCATGCCGTAGCGCCAGTGCGGGAAGCGGTTGGGGAAGCCGCCGTAGGCCGCGATCTCGTTCATCTGGTCGTAGGAGAGGATCTCGAAGACCGTCGGGAAGAAATCGAGGCCGTAGCCGCGGCCGATGTCGGCGATCTTGTCCTGCCAGCTCCGCAGGTACGCGGGCAGCGAGGTCTTCAGCGCGAACTCACTCATCTATTACTTCCCCTTCCCGAGGAACTCTTTGATGCTCCCGACGATCGCGTCCTTGTCGCGGATCTCGCTGAGCACGACGCGCTCGTCCTTGCCGAAGTGGTCTCGCAGGTCCTTGATGAACTGACCCGAGCCGTAAGGGCTCTCGACCTGCCCGTAGGCGAACATGTTCACCCGCGGCAGGAGCTTCTGCTTCAGGATCTCGACGCACTGGAGCGTGTCGTCCATCGACCAGTTGTCTCCGTCGGAGAAGTGGAACGGGTAGATGTTCCACTCTTCGGGCGGGTAGTGATCGTCGATGAGCTGGCTGCACAGCTTGTACGCGCTCGAGATCATGGTGCCGCCGCTCTCGCGCGTGTGGAAAAAGGTGTCGCGATCGACCTCGCGCGCGACGGCGTCGTGGATGATGTAGCGGCTCTCGAGGCCCTTGTACTGGCGCTGCAGCCACGTATCGACCCAGAAGCTCTCGATGCGGACGATCTCCTTCTGCTCGTCGCCCATCGAGCCCGAGACGTCCATCATGTAGATGATGACGGCGTTGGCGACGGGCTCGGCGACGGTGCGCCACGAGCGGTAGCGCTTGTCCTCCGGGTGCGGGACGATGACCGGCAGCTCCGGCGAGTAGAGGCCGGTCGCGATGGTGCGCTTGAGCGCCTCGCGGTAGGTGCGGCGGAAGTGCCGCAGCGACTCGGGCCCCACGCGCCGCAGGCCGGTGTAGCGGTCCTTCTCGTTGATCAGCTTGCTCTTGCCCTTGTTCTCCACGTCGGGCAGCTCGAGCTCCTCGCCGAGGATCGCGGCGAGCTCGTCGAGCGTGACGTCGACCTCGAGGACGTGCTCGCCCGCGTCCTCGCCGGCCTTCTTGCCGCCCTCTCCCTCCTCGCCTTCCTCCCCGCCGACCGGATCGCCCGGATCGCCGTCGCCCTGGCCCGTGCCGCCCTGCTGTTTGTCCCCGTAGCGGAAGTGCGGGATGTCGATCTGCGGGATCGGGATCGACACCAGATCCTTGCCCTTGCGACCGATGAGCTCGCCCTGGGAGATGTACTTGCGCAAGTTCTGACGGATGCGCCCGCGCACGATGTTGCGAAAGCGCGAATGGTCCTGGTCGATCTTCAACGACATCTGCTCGTAATGTAGCAGAGCGTCGCGGCCTCCCATTCCGGATTCTTGCGAATGCACGCGGCGGTGGCATCATGGCACTTCGCGGCCGGGCCGCCGGCCCAGTCGAGCCATGGACCCGAAAGAGCCCAGCCGCCACCTCATCGGCCAGACGATCGCCGACACGTACCGCGTCCTCGGGCTGCTCGGCACCGGCGGCATGGGCGGCGTCTTCGAGGCCGAGCACGTCTCCACCGGCGAGCTCGTCGCCATCAAGGTGTTGCACGCGGCTCAGGCGCAGGACGAGACGGCGCGCAAGCGATTCCACCAGGAGGCGTGGGCGACGGGCGCCATCGGCCACCCGAACCTCTGCGCGGTCCTGGACATGGGAACGCTCCGGGACGGCAGCCCGTACCTCGTGATGGAGCGGCTCTTCGGCGAGCCGCTGAGCGAGCGCCAACGGCGCGAGCAGGAGCTGCCGATCCAGGACGTCATCGTGATCGTGAGGCAGGTGCTCGCCGGTCTGGGCGCGGCGCACGAGCACGGCGTGCTCCACCGCGACATCAAGCCTGAGAACGTCTTCCTCGCCGAGCAGCACGGCTTCCCGGCCATGGCCAAGCTGCTCGACTTCGGCGTTTCCAAGGTGCTCGTGAGCGGCCCCTCGGGCGAGTGGGAGGAGAAGAGCGCGCTGACGAAGGCCGGCATGGTGATGGGCACGCCGTACTATCTCTCGCCGGAGCAGGCTCGCGCCCTGCGCGACCTCGACCCCCGCGCGGACCTCTACGCGTGCGGCGTGATGCTCTACGAGCTCTTGACCGGCGTGCGACCGTTCGTCGCGCACAACTACGATGCGCTCTTGCTGCGCATCTTGCAGGGCCACCCCACGCCGCCGAGAGCGCTGCGGCCGAGCATCCGGCCGGAGCTCGAGGCGGTCGTGCTCAAGGCGATGGCGAAGGAGCGCCACGAACGCTACGCGAGCGCCTCGGAGCTATCGCGCGCGCTCGCCTCGGTGCGCGATCGGGCCGACGGCGGAAGCTGAGCCGGCACGGTCTGCGTCGTCGCGAGCAGCGTCTGCGCGGCTGACCCGTTCGGTTCGCTCCGCCGCCAATGTGGCTCGGCGATTGCACCTCGTCCATCGATGCTCGCCGACTCGCAGGTCGTACGTCGCGACGGCAAGCTGGCCCTCGCGGGCGAGCTTCGGATGGCCGACGCAACGCTCGTGTGGCGCAAGCTGCGCGAGCTCGCGGCCGGCCAAAAAGACCGGCTCGACATCGACCTCAGCCAGGTGGGAGTGGTCGACGGCGCCATCATGTCTCTGCTCGTCGAGCTCCGCGACGACCTCTCGACCCGCGGCGTCGCCTGCGAGCTCGTGGGCGTGCCCTCGCACCTCGAGCCCATCGCTCACCTCTACGGCGCGGAGCAGCCTCCGCATCCGAAGGCCGAGCCGGTTCGCGAGAACCCCGTCAGCCGCCTCGGCCGCGCCGTCATGCAGGTGGTGACGACCGTCGAGCACGTCGTGCTGTTCTTCGGCGATCTCGCGGCCTCGTTCTGGCGCGCGCTCCGCGTGCGGAGGACCGCCAACTGGCGCGCGATCCCCGCCTTCGCCGTTCGCGCGGGCGCCGACGGCGTCCCCATCGTCCTGCTCCTGAATTTCCTCGTCGGCTTCGTGATGGGGTTCCAGACCGCACGCCAGCTGAAGCTCTACGGCGCCAACGTCTACGTCGCCGACGTCGTCGGCATCTCGGTCACGCGCGAGCTCGCGCCGCTCATGACCGCCATCATCATGAGCGGGCGCTCGGGCGCGTCGTTCGCCGCCGAGATCGGGACGATGCGGGTCACCGAGGAGATCGACGCGTTGCGGACCATGGGCTTCACGCCCGGCCCCTACCTCATCTTCCCGCGCGTCGCGGCGCTCGCGCTCGTCGCCCCCGTCCTCACGCTGCTGGCGGACGTGGTGGGCGTGACCGGCGGCGTCTTCGTCGGCCAGACCCTCGGCGTGAGCGCTCGCGGGTACCTCGCCGAGCTCCAGACGGCGGTCTTCTGGTCGGACATCTGGACGGGCCTCGTCAAGAGCTTCGCCTTCGGGGTCGCGATCGGGCTCATCGGCTGCCAGCAAGGCTTCGTCACCCGCGGCGCCGCCGCCGGCGTGGGGCGGAGCACCACCTCGACGGTCGTCCTGTGCCTCTTCACCATCGTCATCATCGACACACTCTTCACGATCGTGTTCCGGACGTTCGGCAAATGACGAGCGAAAAACCCATCATCGAGGCGCGTGACGTCTCCATCGGCTGGAGCCCGGAGGAGGTGCTGCTGGAGCACGCGAATTTCGACGTCCACGAGGGCGAGATTTTCGGCATCCTCGGCCGCAGCGCCTGCGGGAAGACGACGCTGCTCCGGGTGATCATCGGCCTGGAGCAGCCGCTCGGCGGCGAGCTGGCCATCGCCGGCGTGGGGCCGCCCGTCCTCGAGGGCGACCGCCCGGCCTACGGCGTCATGTTCCAGCAGGGCGCGCTCTTCGGCTCGATGACGGTCGGCGAGAACGTCGCCCTGCCGCTGGAGCGCTGGACCGATCTGCCGAGCGCCGCCATCGCGGCCATGGTCCGCGCCAAGCTCCGTCTCGTCGGGCTCGAACAGGCGGTGCACAAGATGCCGTCCGAGCTCTCGGGCGGCATGCGCAAGCGCGCTGCGATCGCGCGCGCACTCGCCCTCGAGCCTTCGCTCCTCTTCCTCGACGAGCCCTCGTCGGGCCTCGACCCGGTCACCTCGGCGGAGATCGATCGGCTCATCGCCACGCTCGCCCGCGTGCTCGGGCTGACCGTGGTGATCGTCACCCACGAGCTCGGCAGCATCAACTCCATCCTCGACCGATGCATCCTGATGGACCGCGACACCAGGAGCATCCTCGCATCCGGGCCTCCCGCCGAGCTCCGCACGAGCCCCCACCCGCACGTGCAGCACTTCTTCAACCGCGAACCGGAGGTGGCGTGATGGCCAAAGCGTCCACTCACTTCAAGCTCGGCCTCTTCACGCTACTCGGGCTGACGGCCGCCCTCGTGACGGCGTTCGTCCTGGGCGTGCGCGGCACCCACACCGACACGATCGACTACCACACCTACTTCGACGAGTCCGTGCAGGGCCTCGACGTCGGAGCGCCGGTCAAATACCGCGGCGTGCAGATCGGCAGCGTCGCGGACATCGCCATCGCGCCGGACGACAAGCACGTGGACGTGACGATGGCGCTCAACCGCGAGCGCATCCAGAAGCTCAAGGTCCCCTTCGAGCCGGGCACGCCGCGGCTCCGCGCGCAGCTCAACTCGCAGGGGATCACGGGGGTCAAGTTCATCGACATCGACTTCTTCGACCCCAAGGCGGCCCCACGGCCGAAGCTCCCCTTCGAGCACGCGAAGAACTACATCCCGGCGACGCCGTCGCTCTTCAAGGGGCTCGAGGACAACCTCGAGGCCGTGGGGCAGCGCCTCCCGGAGCTGGTGGACGTGATGACGGAGTCACTCAAGAAGATCGACTCCCTCCTGGGCTCGGTTCAGGACGAGCGCATCGCGAGTCGCGTGGCGAAGATCCTGGACGGCGTCGACGTCACGGTGGCCGACGCCGACCGCGTCCTGCGGCACTTCGATACCGCGGGGATCCCCAACAAGACCGCGTCGGCGCTGGACGACCTCAGCCGCGCGATCGCCAACGTCAACGGCATGCTCGAGCGCATCGGCGGGGACGGAGGCCTCGTGGCGAGCACGCAGCGTGCGACCGAGTCGATCGGCGATCTCGGCCGATCGACGAACACCTCCGCGCAGATGGCCGGGCAGACGCTGAAGGAGCTCGACCAGGCGGCGCGGTCGCTCCGTGACCTCGCCGACTCGCTCGAGCGCGATCCCCAGATGCTCCTCCAGGGCCACGCCGCGGTGAGGGAGCCATGATGCGACCAGCGCGCCTCTCCGTGCTCGCATGCGCCGCGTTGCTCTCCGGATGCTCGCTCATGTCGCGATCGCCCCCCCTCGCAGTTCGCTACTTCTCCCCCGAGCCGGCTCGGCAGACCGCGAGCGAGACGCACTCGCATCAGTCCGCCAAGCTCGCGCTCGGCCCGCTGACGTCCAGCGCGAACCTCCACGACCGGATCGTGCACCGTGAGTCGCCGGTCGAGGTCGGCGTCTACGAGACGCTGCGGTGGACCGAGACCCCGGACGCCTACGTGCACCGCGCGCTGGTCCGAGCCCTCTTCGAGCAGCGTCCGATCGAGCAGGTCCTGGAGGGCCCCGCGCCCGTGCTGGACGTCGAGCTCGTCGCCTTCGAGGTGCTGCGCCAGGACAAGAGCTGGGCGGCGCGCGTGGAGCTCCGGTACCGACTCCACGACGAGCGCGCCGTGCTCGCGCGCGGCGTCGTCACCGTGCTGCAGCCCGCCTCCGGGGCCAGCTTCGACGGGGCGGTGACCGCCGTGGGACAGGCCATGAACGCCGCGGCGGACAAGGTCGCAGCCGACGTCGCGCCGCGCCTCTCACCGCCGCCGTGATAATCAAAGGCATGAGCGTGCGGCGGTGATCAGCGTCCGCGGCCTGCACAAGCACTACGAGGTGCACAAGCGCGCCCCCGGCCTGGGCGCCGCCGTGCGCTCGTTGCTCCACCGCGAGTACACGACGGTCCGCGCCGTCGACGGCATCGACTTCGAGATCGCGCCGCACGAGCGCGTCGGATTCCTCGGGCCGAACGGCGCCGGCAAGACGACGACGCTCAAGGTCCTCTCGGGGCTGCTGCACCCCACGGGCGGAGAGGTCCGCGTGGACGGACACGAGCCGCGCCGGCGGGAGGAGGCGTTCTTGCGCGAGATCACGCTCGTGCTCGGCCAGAAGCAGCAGCTGCTCTGGGATCTTCCGCCCTCGGAGACGTTCGACCTGAACCGAGCGATCTACGGCATCGATCGGCGCCAGTACACCGAGACGCTCGGCGAGCTGGTCACGCTGCTCGAGATCGGCGACGTCATCAAGCGCCCGACGCGCCAGCTCTCGCTCGGCGAGCGCATGAAGTGCGAGCTCGCCGCCGCGCTCATCCACCGGCCCAAGCTCCTGTTCCTCGACGAGCCGACCATCGGCCTCGACGTGTCGATGCAGTCGACGCTGCGCAACTTCATCCGCGCGTACAACGAGCAGCGCGGGGCCACCATCATCCTGACCAGCCACAACATGGCCGACGTCGCGCTGCTCTGCCCGCGCGTCATCCTCATCGACCACGGCAAGATCGTCTTCGACGGCCAGCTCGACGACCTCGTGCGCAAGACCAAGCCCGAGAAGCGCATCGTGCTGCGCTTCGCCGCTCCTGCCGCGAAGGAGGCCGTCGCCGCGCTCGGCACGGTGGTGAGCCAGGACGCGGGGTCCGCGACGCTGAGCGTCCCTCAGGCCGACGTCAGCCGCGTCGTGGCCCGCGCGCTCGCGTCGCTCTCGGTCGAGGACCTGAACGTCACCGATCCGCCGCTCGAAGAGATTATGGCCGACGTCTTCGGGCGCGGCCGCGGGCGGGAGGGCGGAGCGTGAGCCTGCGCGCCTCGGTCCGTGCGGTTCCCACGATGCTCCGCATCGGCGTGTCCGAGTCGCTCGCCTACCGCGCCGAAATGCTGGTCTGGATCGTCTCGACGACCATGCCGCTGATCATGCTCGCGCTCTGGCACGCCGTCGCGCGCACGGCGCCCATCGGCCGCTTCGGCGGCGATCAGCTCGTCGCCTACTTCCTCTCCATGTTCGTCGT
>DATIQP010000570.1:0-9160 GCA_035470765.1 Polyangiaceae bacterium
GACCTCGAACTCGTGCGGGCCGAGCACCGCGCCCGTCGACGAGTTGTGCCCCGGGCCGACGGTCAGCACGGCGCTGGCCGGCCGCGGAACGCGCGTGCCGATGTCGCCGAGGAAGCCGCCGCCGAAGCCGACGGGCATCACGTACTGCCCCGCCTCGACCGGCGCGTCGAGCCGCATCGGAAGGATCTCCACGTCGTCCAGGCTGCGGTCGAGCACGATGAACGCCACGTCGGAGTCGCAGAGGACGCGCGTCGTCGGGTGGATGGTCCTCGAGGCGTACGCGCGCGGAGCGTCGACGGAGACGTCGACGTGCGCGCCCGTGTAGATCGAGATGAACGACGGGTCCTCGTCGTTCCCGAGCTGAACGCCGTTGTGCGACGTCCCGTGCACGTCGCACGCGGGCGTCGCCGTGATGGCGCGCGTCACGCAGTGCCTCGCGGTGAGAACGAGGTTCGGCGCGACCAGCGCGCCGCTGCACAACGTGATCGAGCCGTCCTCGGAGTGGCGCGTGGCGATGGCGATGACGCCCTTGGCCGCGCGTTTCACCGCTTCTGCGCTCTGCGCTGGACGGCGCCCGCACGCGATGAAGGTGGTTGCTGCAAGGATGGCCAAAAAAAACGGGGCGGCCAACGGGCGTCCCGACGACGACTGCTTCATGGGGTACTGCTGACGCTCCCGCGCCTCTTTTGGACTGTGACCCGAAGTTGCGACGCGTGCACGTCGCCGCCGATGCGAACCGAACGAATTCCGAACGCGGCCAGCGCGCGCGTTCATCTGCTACACTGGCGCCACTCACTCCAAAAGGCCGCGAGGTCCGGTGCGCATCATGTGGGAGCATCGGCGCTCGCGTGTTCCCCTTCCCCATGCGCCGCGCCATCCTTGCCTTGATCCTCGCCGCTCCGCCCTCCGCGCTGTGCTTCGCCTCGTGCGGGGGCAAGGCTAGCGGACAGCCCGACGCAGCGGACGCCGCGAGCGCCGATCGCCTCGAGGAACCCTACTTTCCCGACGCCTCGTGCCCGGTGGAGATCGAGAGCCCGCCGCTGCTGCCTGGCATCCACGTCCCCGTCGGCACCGACATCACCACGTGGGACAGCAACCCACCTTCGAGCGGCGAGCACTACCCGATCTGGGCCGCCTTCCAGGAGTTCTCGACGCCGGTGCCGCGCGGCTACTACGTCCACGACCTCGAGCATGGAGCGGTCGTGCTGCTCTACAACTGCAGCCTCCTTGGCGACGCGGGAGCGGGGCCCGACGCGGCCAGCGACGCCGGCGACGCCGGCGACGCGGGGACGGCCTGCGACGCGCTGGTGGCGGGCCTGAGGCAGGTGGCGGCCTCCATGCCCACCGACCCGATGTGCGATCCGAGCATCCGTGTGCGCTACGTGCTCACCCCAGACCCTTTGATCACCTATCCGGTCGCGGCGGCGGCCTGGGGCTGGACCTACAACGCCTCGTGCCTCGACCTCCCCACGCTCGAGGCGTTCGCGCACGACCACTATGCTCAGGCTCCCGAAAACGAGTGTGTCAATGGCGTCACCAGCTTCTGAGCCGGACCGTGCGGAGCGGCGAGCTTCCCTGGCGCAAAGGATCGATTCCTCGCTCGGCCCCTTCGATGCGGCGCAGCTGAGAGCGCTCGTCTCGGTGCCGCGCGAGCGGTTCGTCCGGCCCGAGGACGCCGACCGCGCCGAGCTCGACATGCCGCTGCGGCTCGACGACACGGGCGCCTCGACCATCAGCGCGCCTCACGCGTACCTGCTCTCCTTCCGGCTCCTGCGTTTGCAGCGCGGCGACCGGCTCCTCGAGCTCGGCTCCGGCTCGGGCTATGGGGCGGCGCTGGCCGCCGACATCGTGGGCGAAGAGGGCGGCGTCACCACGGTCGAGATCGACCGCACGCTCGCGGCGCGCGCGACCGTGCTGCTGCGCGACCGCCCCAACGTCCGCGTCCTCTGCGGAGACGCCATGGACGCGGCGGCCTGGATTCCGGGGCATGACAAGCTCGTCTGCACGTTCGCCGTGGGGGAGCTGCCCGAGCCGTGGCTGCGCGCGATGGAACCGCCCGCCACGCTGGTCGCACCCGTCGGCCGCGGGCTCGATCAGCGGCTGGCCAGGGTCGTGCGGACGCCGGGCGGAGAGCTCGTCGTCACCGAGCACGGCGCCGTGCGCTACGTTGCGAACCGCTCCGCGGCCGCCGACGCCTGAGACACGCACGCGCCCGCGTGGTATTCGATCGCGCATGGAGCAAGGCGCGCCTCTCGGCGTCTTCGATTCGGGGCTCGGCGGGCTGACCGTCGTACGGGAGCTGCGACGCGTCCTGCCGGACGAGCGCATCATCTACCTCGGCGACACGGCGCGCGTGCCCTACGGCACCAAGGGGCCCGCCACCGTCGTCAAGTACGCGCTCGGCTGCTCGCGCTGGCTCGTGAAGCGCGAGGTCAAGGCCATCGTCATCGCCTGCAACACCGTCAGCGCGGTCGCGCCCGAGCAGCTCCGTGTCGATCTCGACCTTCCGGTGCTCGGCGTCATCGAGCCCGGCGCCCGCGCCGCGGTCGCCGCCACGCGGACGGGTCGCGTCGGCGTCCTCGCCACCTCGGCCACGACCGCCTCGGGCGCGTACGCTCGCGCCGTGTCCACCATGTCCACGCGCTGCGAGGTCTTCTCGCAGGCCGCGCCGTTGCTCGTGCCGCTCGCCGAGGAGGGCTGGACGGACGGCGAGGTGCCGCGCCTCGCCGCGCGCCGGTACCTCGAGCCGCTCGCGCGGGCGAAGGTCGACGTGGTCGTGCTCGGGTGCACGCACTACCCGCTGCTGCGGACCGTCATCGAGGCCGAGGCGCGTGAGCTGATGGGCCCGGACGTGAAGATCGTGGACAGCGCCAGCGCGGTCGCCCAGGAGACTCACGCGTTCCTCCACGGGCGCGGCCTCGCGGAGCCGCCGGGCTCGTCCGGCTCGCTTCACCTCGCCGTCACGGACCTGCCCAAGAGCTTCGGGGTCATGGCGCGCCGATTCCTGGGCGAGGATGCGAGCGACGTGGAGCAGGTCGATCTCTGAGCGGGACTAGCTCGTGACGACCGGGATCAGGCGCGCGGGCCCCAGCGAGAGCGGCTGGGCCGCGATCGCCGCGAGGGCGCGGCGGACCTTCGCCTCGACGGCCTCGTGGGTCATCATCGCGATCTGCGCGACGCCGTCCGCTTCCTCCTGGACCATCTCCCCGACCACGACGTCCGCATCGCCGAGCGCGAGCGCGATCCGCGCGAGCGTCCCCGGCTCGTTGCGGGCCACGAAACGGAGGTAGTAGCGCGAGCGCATCGTGTCGCGCGGGGTGACGCGTCGCCGCGCCATCTGGATCCCCCGGGTTGCGAGGCCGGCAACGCCGCTCCGCATGGCGCGCGCGACGTCGAGCACGTCGGCGACCACGCTGACCGCCGTCGGCATCGCGCCCGCGCCTCGCCCGATCAGCAGCGAGGGCCCGAGAGCGCGGCCCGTCAGCTCGATGGCGTTGAGGACGCCCCCCACGCTCGCGAGGGGCGTGCCGTGCGGCACGAAGGCGGGGTGCACGCGCAGCTCGATCTCGTCGCCGTGATCGCGGCCAATCGCGAGGTGCTTGATCGCGTAGCCGAAGCGTTCGGCGAGGCGGTGATCGATCGGCTCGAGGGCGCGGATCCCCTCGGTGGGCACCTCGCCGTGCGACGCGCGCGCGCCGAACGCCAGCATCGCGAGGACCACCAGCTTGTGGGCCGCGTCGTGGCCGCCCACGTCGAGCTCCGGGTCCGCCTCCGCGTAGCCGAGCTCCTGCGCCTTGCGCACCGCGACGTCGAACGCCTCGCCTTGCTCGCGCATGCGCGTCAGCACGAAGTTGCACGTCCCGTTCACGATGCCGGAGAGCGAGGTCACCCAGTCGCCGGCGAACGCCTCGCGCAGCGTGCGGATGATCGGGATGCCGCCGCCGACGGAGGCCTCGAAGGCGAGATCGACCCCGGCGGCCACGGCGCGGTCGAGCAGCTCGGGGCCGTTGGTCGCGAGCAGCATCTTGTTGGCCGTGACCACGCCGCGCTTGCGCTCGATGGCGCGCTCCACGTACTCGCGCGCGGGCTCGAGCCCTCCCATCACCTCGACGTAGAGATCGATGTCCTCGTCGCCGAGGACGAGCTCGGGATCCGTCGTGATGCGGTGGCGATCGAGCTCCGGCTCGCGCGGCTTGTCCGCGTCGCGGACGAGGACGCGGGCGATCTCGAGCGGCGCGCCGACGCGCTCGGCCAGGTACGCGGCGTTGTCGTACAGGAGCCGGACGACCCCGCCGCCCACGACGCCGCAGCCGAGCAGGCCGATCCGGACGGGTTTGGTGGACATGGGGACGACGACGATAGCAGAACTCCGCCTCCGCCTCCGCCGCCGCCTCCGCTAACGTCGCCGCTTCTTCCCCGCGGCCACCTTCGCCAGCGGCACCGACCCCACCACGTTCCGAAGCTGCTGCTCCTGCGCCTCGGATACGTGCCCGCGGACGCTGAGCGCGGCACGATCCCTGTCGCGCGACACGCGGAGCGTCGCCTGGGCGATCCTCGGCCGGCGCGCGATGTCCTTCACGTCCGAAAGGATGCGCGGGGCGAGCCCGCCGCTCTTCACCTCCACCTTCCCGTCGCGGATCTCCAGCACGCACACGGTCGTCGCCGCGCGCGCCGAGGCCCAGAGCAGCGCCATGAAGGCGAAGACTCCGAGCGCCATCACGATTTCCATGGTCGCCATTCTACTCGCTCGCGGGCGGGCTGGCGCCACACGCCCATCCTGCTACCGTCTGGGGCGATCATGAGCGGCGCCGCCCTGACCCCCGGCACCCTTTTCGCCCGCGATTTCCGCATCGTCGCGCCGCTCGGCCACGGCGGCATGGGCACCGTGTACGTCGCGGAGCAGCTGAGCACCGGCAAGAGGCGCGCGCTCAAGCTGATGCACCCCACCCTCGTCACCGAGGCCGAGCACCGCGAGCGCTTCGTGCGGGAGGCGCGCGTCGGCTCGCGCATCGCGAGCGAGCACGTCGTCGAGGTGCAGGCCGCCGGAGTGGACGAGGCCACGGGCCTGCCGTACATCGCGATGGAGCTGCTCGAGGGCGAGACGCTGCAGGCGTACGTCAAGCGCCGCGAGTTCCTGCCGCCCGCCGAGGCGCACCTGGTCTTCTCGCAGCTCTGTCACGCGATGATGGCCGCCCACGCCGCCGGCATCGTCCACCGCGATCTCAAGCCGGAGAACGTGTTCCTCTCGCTGAGCCGCCGCGCGGGCGGGCCACCGTTCGTGGTGAAGGTGCTCGACTTCGGCATCGCCAAGCTCGCCGCCGAGGCGGGCACCCGAGGGACGACAGGCGCCATGGGCTCCCCGCTCTGGATGGCCCCCGAGCAGACCGAACGCGGCGCGATCACCGCCGCGGCCGACGTGTGGGCGCTCGGCCTCATCGCCTACTTCGCGCTGACGGGCACCGTCTTCTGGCGCGCGGCCCGCGATCCGCAGACGACCGTCGCGCAGGTGCTCCGCGAGATCGTCCTCGAGCCCATCCCCGCCGCGACGATCCGCGCCAACGAGGTCGGCCTGCTCGACCGGCTGCCGCCGGGGTTCGATCGCTTCTTCGCGCAGTGCGTGGTGCGCGATCCCTCGGCGCGCTTCAGGGACGCGTCGGCCTTCTGGGCCGCGATGAGCGGGCTGTTCGAGTCGCTCGGCGCCACGATGGCCGCGCTCCCGCCGTCGTCGGGCATGCGCCCGCAGCCCGCTGCGCCGCCGAGCGGCGGGCTCGGCCCGATGACGCCGCACCCGATGACGCCGCACCCGATGACGCCGCACCCGATGACGCCGGCCGCGCAGACGCCCTACCCGGCGGGCATGCAGGGCCTGCCGCCTACCCTCGGGACCGCGCCGCCGCTGGCGAGCACGATGGCGCGGGGCAGCTCGGTCGGCCCGTGGATCTTCGGCTCGACGGTCGTCGTGGTCGTTGCGGTGGCCGGCCTGGCGTACGCGGTCATGCGCCTGCGACCGCCGAGCGTCTCCGGCGTTCTGTCGACCCCGAGCGCGCTGGCGCCGCCGCCCAGCGCCCTGACGACGAGCCCACCGCCGCCGCCGCCGGTCAGCGCCGCCGACACGCATGGGGTACCGGCGCCGCCACCGCCGCCGCCTCCTCCTACGATGACCGGCCCCACGATCACGCAGGCTCCTACCAGGGGCACCGCTGCACCCGTGGCGTCCCTCCACACCTCCAACACGACGAGCGTCTCGCACGGGACGAACGACGCCTACGGCGATGGCCTCACCAAGCGGCGGACGTGGAAGGTCGCGGGCCACACGGTGCGCGTCGTGCCGGGCAACGTCCAGGTGGCCGGCAACGTCCCGGCGAACGTGGCGCGCGACGCTCTCGACTGGCAGCCGTGGGAATACCTGCGCTGCTACGAGAAGGAGTTCAAGGCCGCGACGTCGCTGCCGAGCGGCACCATCACGCTGCACTTCAAGATCTTCGACCAGCTCCCACGCGAGGGGACGATCGAGAAGAGCGACTTCACGAACGCGGCCTTCAGCACCTGCGTCCTGAACACGGCGATGGGCAATACCGCGAACGCGGCGGGCTCGGACGGGTTCGCGACCGTGGTCTACCCGCTGATCTTCAGCGTCATCGACTGACGCTCGGGTCTCAATGCGCGAGCGTGTTGACGGCGAAGAGCACGAGCGTGACCGTGCGGCGATTGCGCGCGCCGCGTGAGATCCGCCCGATCGTTTGCGCCGCGCCGTGGCTGATGACGACGATGGTGCCGTCGTCGGCGAGCGCGATCTGCTTGCCGCCCATCTGGAGCATGTCGTTCTCGATCTTGACGTGAAGGCTCGCGCCGAGGCCCGACCCCGTGATGGTGCCGTCGGAGAACACCGAGAAGAGAGTGTTGCCGCTGCTGTCCTTGACGTCGCTCCCCGAGAGGACGGCGAGCATCTTGCCGTTCGCCCAGATGCCGCCGTCGGCCTTGAGCTCGATGCGCGTGATGCGGCCGCCCGTCATGGACGCGGTGAACGGCTCGATCGAGATGGGCGTGCCCTGCGCGGCCGCCGGCGCGGCAGCGACCGGAGGAGGCGGTGCGGCCGCTGCCAGCTGCTGGTTGTAGCGTTCGGCGTCGGCCTTCACGCGCTCCGGCTCGTCGAAGAGGCGGGCGTCGACCGCGCCCGCGGAGTGCTTGCCCGCGATCGCCAGGTACGCGCCGATGCCGGCGGAGAGGAGGCCCGCCGTCATGGCGACGTAGCCGACCGTGGAGAGCGCGGTGGGGTTGCCGAAGGAGTCCTTCGGATCGCCGGCGTACATGCCGACGCCGGCGCCGAAGACGCCCAGGCCCACGCCGAGCATGACCCAGCCGACCGTGTTCAGGGTGACGCCGCGGTGGTGCCAGGAGTCGTAGCGCTCGACGGCCTCCTGGTCGCCCGTGATGCGGTAGAAGCTCTCGTCGTCGATGCGCATGCGCCCCTGCATCGGGTACCAGGTGCGCTCCTCCCACGAGACCGGCTGGTTCTCGTAGTGCGTCGCGGTGGCGATGAGGTTGCCGTTCGAATCGCGGACCTCCTCGTGCCCGGTCGCGACCTGCTGGACGCCGTGGCGGACCACGGTCTGGTCGAAGACGTCCATCGGCGCGCCCGTCGCGGGCGCGTAGGAGGTCCGGAGCTCGGCGCAGCCCATGAGCATGGGGGGGGCGAGGAGCAACAGACCGGTGGGAAGGGCACGGAGCGAGAGCGCGGGAATCCGGGCAGAGAGCATGCCCTTGCTACGCTGCCACCGTCGGTCTCTTCCCTACCTTCCGACCAGGGGCTCCCCATTTTCGAGGGGCGACCCTGGTCGGGCCGAAAAAGGAAAGCCCCCGCGACGACGGGCGTCGTGCGGGGGCTTCGGCTTCGAGCTCGGCTCAGTTCGACGGCGCGGGCGCCGCGGCCTCGGCCGGCTTCGGCTTCGGCATCTCCTCGAGCGCGGCCTCGAGCACCTGCTCCATCTTCGTGACGAAGACGAACTCGAGGTCGTTCTTCACCTCGGCCGGCACCTCGTCGAGGTCGGCCTTGTTGCGCTCCGGGACGATGACCCGCTTGATGCCGGCGCGGTGAGCGGCGAGCACCTTCTCTTTGAGACCGCCGATGGGCAGCACGCGGCCGCGCAGGGTGATCTCGCCCGTCATCGCGACGTCGTGACGGACGCGGATGCCGGTCAGCATCGAGGTGAGCGCCGTGAACAGGGTGACGCCGGCGCTCGGCCCGTCCTTCGGCATCCCGCCTGCGGGGATGTGGATGTGGAGATCGCTCTTCTCGAGGAAGTCCTTCGCGATGCCGAGCTTCTCCGCGTTGGTGCGCACGTAGCTGAGCGCCGCCTGCGCCGACTCCTTCATCACGTCGCCGAGCTGGCCGGTGAGCTGGAGCTTGCCCGAGCCGTACATGCGGGTCGCCTCGATGAAGAGGATCTCGCCGCCGACGCTCGTCCAGGCGAGGCCGGTGGCCACGCCGGGCTCTTCGGTGCGCTCGGCCACCTCGGAGGTGAACCGCTGCGGTCCGAGGAACTCGCGAATTTGGTCCTCGGTCTCGATCTTGCGCGGGGTCAGATCGCCCTCGGCGATCTTGACGGCCACGCCGCGGATGACGCTCGCCGCCTGACGCTCGAGCGTGCGGACGCCGGCCTCGCGCGTGTAGTAGTCGATGATCAGATCCAGCGCCGGGTCGGTGATGTCGAGCTGCTCCTTGCTGATGCCGTGCTCTTCGAGCTGCTTCGGGATCAGGTGGCGCCGCGCGATCGCGAGCTTCTCGTTTCGCGTGTAGCCGGGGATCTCGAGGATCTCCATGCGGTCGCGGAGCGGGGCCGGGATCGGGTCGGCGACGTTCGCCGTCGCGATGAACATCACGTTCGAGAGGTCGTAGGGGATCTCGAGGTAGTGATCGGCGAAGGAGAAGTTCTGCTCCGGGTCGAGGACCTCGAGCAGCGCGGCCGCGGGGTCGCCGCGGAAGTCGTGGCCGATCTTGTCGACCTCGTCGAGCATGAACACCGGGTTGATCGTCCCGACCTTCTTCATGCCCTGGATGATCTGCCCGGGCAGCGCGCCGACGTACGTGCGGCGGTGACCGCGGATGGCGGCCTCGTCGTGCACGCCGCCGAGCGAGATGCGGTGGAACTTGCGGCCGAGC
>DATIQP010000571.1:0-3357 GCA_035470765.1 Polyangiaceae bacterium
TCCGGCCGATCCGGTCGGCGACTACGTGGCCGGCGGGCTGATCTGGAACCTGGGTGCGACCATGCTGGTGGGGTTCTGATGGACAAGAGCGCTCGCGCCATCGTCGTCTGCTGCTTGCTCGCGTGCCTCCTCGTGAGGTGCGCCACGCTGGCGGAGCTCGCCCACGGCGACGAGAACCTGCCGACGGCGGGCGTCGGCCCATTCCGAAAGCTCGGCGGCGCCGAGGTCCGAGGCGTCGCGCCGTACGTCCTCGACAACGAGCCCGGCGATTTCCGCGAGCCGGCGGCGCTGCCGCTCACGAGCGGGACGACCACGGACGTCGCGCTCTACTTCGTCGCCACGGACGCGTCCGGGCACGACGTGATCCTGCGGACGCGCTCGACCGACGGGCGCACCTTCTACGGGGCGACGCAGGATTTCGGCCACCATCCCGCGCAGGTCCTCGCCGCCGATCAGGGCTGGGAGGGCGCCGACGTGGCCGGGCCGAGCGCGCTCGCCGTGGGCTCGGAGGTGTGGATGTATTATGCAAGCAAAGGCTCCGTCGGGCTCGCCAGGTCGTCCGACGGCCTGACCTTCACCAAGGCCTCGGCGGTCCCGGTGCTCGCGGCGGACGCGCTCGGGCCGATCGCGGGCCCGAGCGTCGCGCTCCTGCCCGACGGGCGCTTCCGGATGCTCTTCGCCCAGGGAGACTCCATCTACGAGGCGGCCAGCGCCGACGGCGTCTCGTGGCAGCGACTCGACGCCGACCCGACGACGCCGGCGATGGATCCGGTGCTGGCGCCCGCGCCGCCGAAGGCCACGCTCGCGCCGGGCGAGATCCCGCCGTTCGACACGCTGCGCGTCGCGGACCCGTGCCTCTTGCCGCGCGTGACGGCGGCCGGGCGCCTTCAAATCCGTGTACTATACACTGGATTCACCGCGGGCGACGCCGCCGCACCCGCCAGCGCCATCGGCTTCGCCGCGCGCTACGGCGACACGGGGCCCCTCGTTCGCGGGCCCGGCGCGGTCTACGCCGTCGGCAAGCACGAGAACGCACCCGCCCTGTTCGAGTGGAGCCTCGCCGCCCCCGACACGTCACCCGACGGCGGCACGCCCCTGGTCGGCTCGCTGCTCTACGTCGGCCAGGACCAGACCTCGCAGGGCTCGTCCTACAGCGCCCTGGCCGCCGGCCTCGCCCCGCCCACCGCGACGCTGCCGCTTCCCGGGGCGTACCCAGACTCCCCCTGAGAAGAAGGTGGAGTGTATGAAGGATGAATTGAAATGGAGAATTGGGCTCTGTTCATTCTCCACTTTCATTCCCCCTTCATACACTCCACCTTCGTCTTCTAGCTCCCAATCCAAACCCCGAGCCGGTTGAGCAGCGCCACCTCCCACCGCAGCTTCGCCTCCTTCAGGTCCAGCGAGCGGCCTCTCTCGCCGCGGCGGCGGCGGTTCTTGATGAACGCGATCTCGACGAGCGCAAGCTGCTTCTTGCGGCGATTGCGGAAGTGCGCCCAGCCCTGCGACAGAAGGATGCCCCAGTTGCGCATGCCGATGGCGAAGTAGGTCGTTACGAGGCGCAGCTCCTGGGGGTGGAGCAGCGCGCCGACCTCCGGCAAGAGCTCGCGGATGACGATGGAACGATCGCGCACGACGAGCACCGCGAGGATGACGAAGAACAGGATGTCGATGGCCCACGAGACGAGGATCATCAGCACTGTGCCCTCCGCGTGCAGGAACGTGGGCAGGGCGTTGTGCATCGCGTGCATCCCCATGGCGCAGCAGTAACCGGCGATCGGCGCCAGGATCTTCACGAACCAGCTGCGCGCCTCGACCGCGATGCCGAAGCCGAGCCCGGTGCAGGCGGTGAAGGTGCAGTGGGAGAGGCCGAGCAGGACGGTCCGCAGGAAGAGCAGCCCCACGAAGCCCGCGGCGCCGGACTCGACGTAGGCGCTCGAGACGTACAGCGTGTCCTCGGTGAGCGTGAAGCCGAGGCCGACCATGCCCCCGTAGATGGCGCCGTCGAGGGGGCCGTCGAGCTCCTTGACGCCCATCGCGCTGATGGCTGCGATGATGGCCACGCCGAGGCCTTTGAACCCCTCCTCGAAGACGGGCGCGAGGACCGTGGCGCCGAACGCCTGGATGCCGTCGGCGTTCTCGGGCGCGCCGGTGACGGCCATCGCCACGCCCTCGCCGACGGCGCTCGAGACGCCGCCGCCCAGCGTCGCGAAGAGCGCGCCCCAGAAGAACGCCAGGCTGAGGAGCCACCACGGCTCGGGCTCGAAGCGATCGATCCAGCGGATGAAGAGCGCGTAGCAGAGGACGAACGGCGACACGCAGACGACGCCGAGCACCAGTCCGACGAGGAACGCCATTCGCCGTCCAGGGTATCATCGCAGCGCGAGCCGCGGCGCAGATTGCGACCGCGCCATCGGCCGCGGAGGGGTCCGTACGGCTCAGTGAGCCAGCTTGAGGACTGCCTTGTTGCCGAGGTCGGGGATCGCCAGCGAGCTGATCGTGAACGCGCTCTCCGGGACCCGGAAGATACCTCCGGGGAGGTGATCGTACGGCGAGTAGTAGCCCGTCACCGTGTGGATGACGCCGAGGTTGTCGGTGATCTTGATGGTGTGCGGCTGGCCCGAGACCGCGCCGTACACCGGCATGGGCGCGCTCACGTCGACGATCGCGCCGGAGCCGTCGACCGTGACCATGCGGTACGTGCCGGGCGACATCTGGCCGACCATATCGAGGCCGTTGTCCGCGGCGATCCAGTTGAAAAGGGCGCTGTAGGTGTAATCGCTGATCCAGTCGAGGGCGCAGTAGCCCATCACGTCGAAGTACTTCGACGGATCGACGAGGTTGCCCTGCGTGATGTCCCAGCCCCAGGTGTTGATGCTGCCGTTCGCGTACGGATAGCTCGGGTCGAGGCTCTGCGGGGTGATGCAGCCGAGTTGGTAGTTGTTCGCCGTCGGCGAGTGCTCTCGGCCGTGCGTGTGGCCGACCTCGTGCGCCATCGTCTGCCCGGTCGCCAGGTCATCGGAGGAGTTGCCGCCGAACATGAGGCCGATACTGACCTTCATCTGGGAGTCCGAGGGACCGCCCGGAATGCTGCTCAGGCCCGCGATGCAACCGCTGCTGCAATAGCTCGTGAAGGATGAGGCCGGGGCGAAGCCGCCGTACCAGTACACGTTGGCAGGCTCGTTACCCCGCCGCTGGATCATCCAGTTGAGCATCTGGCTCCACCCATTTCCGTCGGTGGGACCAGGGGGGGCGTAAGGGTAGTTGATGGGCGACTGCACGCTGATCGTCACCTGCGGCGTCGGGTACAGGCTCTGGACGATGCGCTGGTAGGCGCTGACGTCGAGGGAGCCGGTGGAC
>DATIQP010000572.1:0-8807 GCA_035470765.1 Polyangiaceae bacterium
CTCGAGTGGATGGACCCGCCGGGCACCCGCTACCAGTTCTTCCGCTGCAAGCGCTACGCGAAGTCCGTCTGCAAGTCGAAGAAGCGCGTGCACGAGCGCTTCTGCATCGACGGCAAGGAGCGCACCGAGCCCGTCGCCGAGGGTCGGAGCGCCGATCAGGCGCTGCCGCTGCACTTCCAGTCGTGGACGAGCGCCAAGGCACTCTGCGAGAAGAGCGGCGCGAGGCTGTGTCTGGCGAGCGAGTGGGTCTTCGCGTGCGAGGGCGAGGAGATGCGACCGTACCCGTACGGCTGGGAGCGCGACTCGAACGTGTGCAACGCGGACATCGATCACGGGCTCGGTCGCATCGGGCGCCTGGTGGATCACCGCGCGCCGGCGAGCGCCCACCCCGGGTGCGTCAGCCCGTTCGGCGTGCACGACATGGCGGGCAACGTGGACGAGTGGACGAGCATCGACGGCGCGCCGCGCGGCACGCGCGAGGTGATGCACGGCTCCTGGTGGATGCCCGGCCGCAACAACTGCCGCAGCTACCAGGCCGGCCACGGGGCGTACTACGCGGGCGCCGAGAGCGGCGCGCGCTGCTGCGCTGACGCGAAGTAGGCCCTAGCGCTTCTCGGCGAGGATGAGCGTGCGCGGCGAGTGGGGCCCGAAGAAGACGCCCGGCGTGTGGATGCGGCCGCTCACCTCGGCGATGCGGAAGCCGTGGTCGTGCAGCATCTTGCCGAGCTCGTGGAGCGAGTAGACGCGGATCGAGTACTCGATCTCCTTGGACCGGCCGTCGTCGAGCATCATCGTGCGCTTCACGCGCATGCGGCTCGTCACCCAGTCCATCGTCATCTCGTCCATGCACACGCAGCCCTCCCCCTCGAACCACGCGAGCGACGGCGCTTGCTCGATGATGAAGTCGCGGTTGGCCACGTCGAGCAGGAACTGCCCGCCCTTGCGCAGCGCGCGGTGGACCTTCGAGACGACCTGGGCGTTCTTCTCCTCCTCGAAGTAGCCGAAGCTCGTGCCCCAGGAGTAGACACCGTCGAAGGCTTCGTCGAAGGTCATCTCGCGCATGTCGCCCTGCACGAAGTTGATCTTCTGCTTCTTCTCCTGCGCCTCTTCGCCCGCGCGCGCGAGCATCGCCAGGCTGAGGTCGAAGCCGACCACGTTGTAACCACGACGACTCAGCTCGACGGCCTGGGAACCCGTGCCGCACCCGAGATCGAGCATCGACCCGCCGCGGGCAACGCCCAGGCTGTCCTCGATGAAGTCGCACTCCGCCGCGATCTGCGAGTCGGTGAATTTCGGGATGGTGCGGATGAAGTCGTCGTTGAAGAGGTCCTCCCACCAGGGCCGCGCGCGGCGCCGCGGCAGCGCGCTCTCCTGCAACGGCGGGGGCGCGAGCGGGCTCGGCACGACGGGGGCGACGATCGGGATGATCACCGGCTTGGGAGGGACGGGCGGCGGCGGCACGCGCACGCCTCCCGCGGGCGTCGTAGCCGGGGGAGGCTTCGGCGGCGTGACGACCGCGGCGCGTGCTTCGACCGCGAGGACGTCCGAGGTGTCGATCTCGTCGCCGCTGTCGGACGCCTGTCGCTCCTCGTTCGATTCCATCTCCTCCGAGTCGATGAGCGCCGTGGCGAGGGGGCGCTGCTTGGGCTGCTCGGAGTCGAGCTGCGGGGTCGACGAAAGCGCGTCGGCGGGGATGGGCGTCGGAATGGGTGGCCTGGACGCGAGCGGCGCGCGCGCCGGCGGAGCGGGCGGAGGCGGGCCGCTCGGACGCTTGGCGAGGGCGGGCGGCGGGCGGGATGACAGGACCGCCGCGACCTCGTCCTCGTCGATCTCGAGCGCGTCCTCGCTCGGTTCTGCCGCGGCGGCGGACAGCGGCGGGCCGAGGTCGGGCACCTTGGGGGCGCGCGGCACCACGGGCTGGCCTCGCATGGCCGCGTCCGAGACCGGCGGCGGCGCGCTCGTGATGGTGGGAATGCGCGCCCGAATCGGTCCGGGGTCCGACGAGATCGGGATGTCCTCTTCGATCTCCTCGTCGACGGGGACGTCGATGTCCGCTTCGACGTGATCGAGGACCGCGGCGCCGACGGGCGCGAGCTCCATCGTGCGGTCGGCGTCCTCGTCGAGCTTGGCCGTGGGCGGCGCGCTCGGGATCTTCACCGTGGGCGGCGCGCTCGGGACTCTGGGCGGAGGCGGCGAGCTCGCGCGCGGGCCGGCCGGCGGGACGCTCTTCACGCGCGCCTCGGGCGGGACGATCTTCGGACGCTCCTCGACGCCGGCGTCGGGCGGTGGCGGGCCGACCGAGATGATGCGCGCTGGCCGGATGGGCTCCTCGGCCTTCGTCGAGACTTCCGCGGGCTGCGCGGGCATCTCCACGGTGCGCGCGAGCGTCGGGTCCGGCTCGCTGGGCATCGGTGCGCGGGCGCTGGCCTCTTCGTCGGGGCCCGATGCCGCCTCCGGGCGCACCACCTCGTCGTCCGGGATCCGCAACGCGAGCTTCGCCTTCGCCCGGCGGGCGCGGCGAGCGGCGGCCCTCTCCGCCGCGGTGGGCTCGGCCACGGCGACGTCCTCGCCGTCGGGCGACGACTCGGCAGGTGCGCGGTGCTCTTCGCTCAAGGCGTCACTCCGTTGCGCGTCGTTTTGCGCGAACGCAGCCCCGTCGCGGCGGCGATGCGTGCCCCGTACTGCACTGGGCCTTCTGCCGCGGTCCAGCGAAGCGCCGCGGAAGGCTCCACGAAGACGACGGCCGTGGAGCCGAGGTGGAAGACGCCGATCTCGTCGCCGCGCTCGACGTGCGCCGGGGGCTCGATGCGATGGGTGCCCATCGGGACGTCGTGCGCGTCGATGCCCGTCACGGTGATGCGCCCCACGACGATGGCGGCCACCATCACCACCGTCACGCGACCGAGCCCGCTCGAGGCCGGAGTGTCGATGCAGATGGCGACACGGCGGTTGATCGCGAACAGATTGTCGACGTGCTCCAGGCCGATCGAGTTCACCGGGAAGTAGTCGCCGGGCAGCGAGCGGACGCACGCGATCGTGCCGCCCACCGGGGCATGGACGCGGTGGTAGTCGCGCGGCGATAGGTAGACGACGCACGCGGCGCCGCCCTCGTAGCGGCGAGCGTCCTCGGCGTCGCCGACCAGCTCGGCCACGCTGTAGCGACGACCCTTGACCAGGAAGGTAGAGCCCGGCTCGACAGGCCCCATGGAATCGAGCCGGCCGTCCGCGGGGCTCACGATCGCCTCGGGCGCGGAGTCGATGGGCCGCGCGCCGGCGCGGAGCGGACGAGTGAAGAACTCGTCGAAGCTGTCGTAGCCCCGCTCGCGCTGGCACTCGTCGAACCGCACCTTGTACACGCGAGAGTAGATGCCGACGACCGCGCGCTCGACGGGCGGCGACCATCGATGGTCCGCGAGTCGGCCCGCGGCCCGGCTGATGCCGCGCCGAGGCAGGACACGGAGAAGCTGCGCGGCGGCGAACGTGAGCGCGCTCATCGGTGCACGATCGTGGGTGATGCGGCCCGAGCCGCGTGGACGAGCATTCGTGAGGGCCCCGGAGAAAGGGCCGTTTTGATGCTAACGGGCGCCCGCGCAAGTGGTCAACGATGCTTACAAAATTGGCCCGACCGATTCCGTCGTTTTTTCAGGTTTCCACCCCCAGCGGTCACGACCCATGGGGGCCCTTCGAGCTGTCGGCCGGCCTGGCACCGAGGCCGAGGCGTTCGTAGGCGGCCTGGCGCCTCGCGGCACGAGCCCCCGCGGCGACCTGAAGCAGCGGCAGATCGCGCTGCCAGCGGGCGCGGGTGGCCTCGTCCGCCCGAGCGAGGGTGCAGCCGCCGGCGGCTCTGGTCGCCTCGCCGAGGATGCCCGCGAGCGTGACGTGCGTGCTCGGCGCGAGCGGATCGCGGGCGCCGCAATCGCGCAGCGCGGCCAGAGTCGCGAGGGCCAGCTCGAGCGTATCGGTTGACTCGGCGAATTGCCGGGTCAGCCGGACCACGTGCCCGAGCAGCGAGGCCATCACGTGGACGTCCTCGAGCGTCCGGAACGGCTTGAGCACGGTCTCGTAGCCGTCGCCGGGCGCGAGCTCCGCGGGCTCGACGCGGACCGCCTCGAACGAGACGCGCGCGTGAGGGATCTCGGGAGCGAACGCGACCGGCGGGCGGTCCTCGACCTTCACCCCTGCACGCGACGCGGGAAGGGTTGCGACCCGCAACGAATTCCGCCCGCTCCGCTCTCCCGCGCTCGCGACGACGAGCAGCGTCCTCGCGCGCGAGGCGAGCGTGGCGTACGTCTTCTGGCCCGTCAGGACGAACGCGTCGCCCTGCGGCTCGATGCGCGTCCGGATCGCGCGCGGGTGGGCGCCGCCGTCCTCGGTCGCGCAGAGGCTCGCCCGAGAGACGCCCGGCGCGAGGCACGCCAGCGCGGCGCGGTAACCCGCCACGAAGGCGTAGCCGAGGCGGTCCGCGACGAATCCGCCCGCGGCCGCGCGATCGATGGACGACTCGAAGCGCGCGTCGAGCGCCTCGAGCGTCTCGTAGCAAGCCTCGAGGTCGAGCGTGGCGTCGAAGCTGCGCGGGCCGAGCAGCCAGCCGAAGAGGTCGACGCGCTCACTCACGGCCGACGTCGGGTACGTCGCGGGCGCGCGCAGCGTCGCAGAGGATGGAAGGGGACGGCGCCTTCGGATCCAGGGTCTCGCACGCGGGCTCGGTGTCGAGCGGATCCTGTCCCACCGCCTCGACGAAATCGGCGGTGGCGGTGGCGCCATCGCCGGCCGCGCGCACGAGGCGGCCGCGGATGGCCCACCAGGGGCCGTACGACGGCATCACCTCGCCGGCGTCGCCGAGCACGCGCTGCGCGTCGGCGGGTCGGGAGACCGCCTCGAGGAGGCGGCTCTTGAGGTAACGCACGCTCGGATCCTCGAGCAGCGGACCGGCGACGGCGTCGAGCTGGGTCAGGGCCTCGTCGGGGTGGCCCCGCCCGAGCAGCAGCTCCGCGAGCCGGACGCGCTCGCGCATGTTGCGCAGCTCGGGCGTCTCTTCGACGAGCAGCGACGGCGGCGGCGAAGCCTTCTCCGCGGCGAGGTGCGCACGCCAGCGCGCCTCCCAGCCTCCGAGGTCGGCGCCGCTGGCGGTCTTGAGGGCCTCGTCGATCGAGTGGCCGACGCGGAGCTGCTTGAGGAGATCGCGCAGGGCGCCGTCACCCGCCGAGGCGGCGAAGTAGCGGATGAAGCTCGTCACCTCGGCGAACGCCACCATCGCGGCGTCCGCGCTCGGCAGCATGGCGATGGAGGGGCCGAACTTGTCGAACGGCAGATCGAGGTGCTTCTGGATACCGAGCGCGACGACGCTGTCGGGCGTGGGGCGGTCGTCGAACGGGCTCGCGGAGCGCCAGCGCACCTCCTCGCGCTTGGCGACCCCCTCCTGCAGCCAGAGCGGCGCGCGATCTCCGGAGGCGTGCGTGACGGCCAGGTGGGTGAGCTCGTGCGCCAGCGTGTCGCGCCAGGCGTAGCCGTGCGCGTGGGCGCGAGGCGACAGGAGCGTGACGCGCCCCCACTTCGCGATGCCGACCGTGCCGGTCGTCGCGGCGGACTGGTACGGCAGCCCGGTCATCGCCGACAGCGCCACCAGATCGCGCACTACGACGATGCGCGTGGGCTTGGGCCAGTCGACGCCGAGATCGCGCGTCAGCGTCTCTCGCGCCTTCTTCACCGTGTCGACGAGGAGCGGGCCGAGCGCGCGATCGGCCTCGTCCTGGTAGCGGATGACGACGTCGTCGGCCGTGTCTCGTTCGAGGATGGTGGCCGCCACGACGCGGGCGCAGCCGCGCGCGATGTCGGCGAGTCCGCTGTCGTCGAGCTTGGCGACGCGCGGATCGGCGAACGCGACGACGGCACCGTCGCAGTCGCCCTGGTAGAGCGCGAGGCGCGCCCGCGCGTAGCCGAAGCTCGGGTCGGCCGGGTCGGCGGAGGCGAGGGCCTTCTGGGCCTGGTCGAGATCGAGGCCCGCGATGAGGTCGGCGACGTTGATCGCCTCGACCGACGGGCCGTCGGCCATGGCGTCATGCGCCATGCCACCGGCGGAGGCGAGCGCGAGCGCGGCGAGGACGACGAAAGGCTTGGGCTTCATCGCAAGAGTCCCTCCGCGTAGCGGACGATGGCGTCCTTTTGTTTCCCGGAAGACGGCTGGGCGAGCCCCTGCAGCACGCGCCGGCGGAACTGGTCCGGGCTCTTGTGCGCGTCCGGCATGGGGATGTCGGCGTGGCCGCGGCTCGGTTCCTTTCCGTCGCCGCCGTCGTCGGTCTCGCCGGATTCCTCCGACTCGTCGCCGAGCGCCTGCTTGGCCGCGTCGAGCTTGTGCTGCGCTTCCTTGAGCCGCTCGGTGCCTCGATCGGCGTCGCCGCGCTGGAGCGCGTCCGCGGCCTGCCGAGCCGCGCGCTCCGCGTCGTCGAGCGCGTCGATGGCACCCTGCGGGAGCGAGCCTCGGTCGCGGCTGCGCTCGGCGAGCTGCTTGGCGCGATCGGCCAGGCGGCCCTCCTCCTCGCCGCTCTTCTGGAGATCGCCGGCCGCGCGCTCGGCCGCGCGCTTGCGGGCTGCGTCGAGCTGCTGCTCGGACCACTTCACCTCCGGCTCGAGCTTCTTCTTGGCCTCGTCGAGCTTCTTCTCGGCGTCGTCGTTGACGCGATCGTCCCAGCTCCGGAAGCGCTCGTGGACGGCCATCTGCTTGGCCTCGTCGAGCGTCCGCAGCGCCAGGCGGCCGCTCTGGGCCGCGTCCGACGGATTGCCCTGCTCGAGCGAGCGCGCCATCTGCTCGGCCAGCTCCCGCGCCGACGCGCCCTTGCTGGTCCACGTGTCGCTGCCGCCGCCCACGCTCGGGAGCTCCGAGACCGCCTTGCGCACCGCGTCCGCGTGCGGCTTGCTCGCGTCGCGCAGCGCCTTCATCTCGTCGTCGCCCAGCCCGTGGCTCAAGGCCTGATCGACCTTGCCCACCTCGCTCGCGTGGTCGTCGCTGAGCTGATCGAGGTCCTGCACGGCCTCGTCGAACGCGCGCTCCGCCTCGCTGGGCCCTTGCTCGCGATCCATCGCGGCGCCGGAGCCGCCTCCCTCGCCGCCGCTTCCGGCGCGCCCGGTGCCGCCCTTGGAGTCGAACGACGGGTCCGACGTCTGCAGGCGCGCGGCGAGGTCGCGCGCCGCGAGCGCCGCGTGCGCGTTGTCGCCCTGGCCGACGGCACGGTCGACGCGGCCGAGCGCCGCGGTGATGGCGCCGCCGAGATCGCGCCCCAGCGGGCCGAGGCGCGGGAGCTGCTTCTCGCCGCCGCGCAGGACGTGGAGCGCGGCCTGGATGCCGGCGGTCGTGCTCGTGTTGGCGGCGAGCTGCCGCTGCTCGAAGCCGCGCGCGAGGTCCTCGGCCGACTCCGCGAGCGACTTGCCCGCGGCCTTCGCGTCCCTCTGGGCGAGCCCGCGCACGGCGCCGTCGATGACGAGCACCATCGTCTCGGTGGTCTTGATCAGCGACGCGTGCGACGCCTTCGTGGGGCCCCGCTTCTCCGCCGCCATCGCCTCGTCGACCTTGCGCTGCTGGCCGCGGACGAACGCGGCCAGCCGCGGCGCGAGCTTGACGCCGTAGGCCGTCGTCAGGGTCTGGTCGACGCGCTCGGAGAGAGCCTTCGCCGTAGCCTCCTCCTCGTCGAGGAACGCTCGCACCGCGGAGACGGCCGGCACGGGGTGGCTCATGCGCCAGGCCAACCCGTCGACGTACGCGTCCCGCAGCTGGCGGAGGGCGTCGAGCCGGCGAGCCTCCGCCTCGCCGACGTCGGGCGGCAACAGCGTGATGGAAGAGCTCACGCCCCACTTCGGGCCCGTGATGGGGTCATTGTCCTCGGCCTCGACGTGGACGTCGACGGGCGCATGGCTCCTGCGCACGAAGGCGTCGTTCGGGCGCAGCGCAGCGCCGCCGCGATCGGAGCGGGTCTCGCCGTCGAGCTTGGCGAGGACGCGGCGCTCCTCGCGCATGCCCGAGCGCAGCACGAGGTGGACCTCGCGCAGGCCGTGGTCGTCGGTGACGTCGTAGCGGATCGGGATGTCGATGGCGCCCTCCGGCGACGCCAGCTCGATCGTCCTGGGCGCGCCCTCGAGGGCCACGGCCGGCGGCTCGTCCGCGATGGACGTGACCTCGGTCGCGTCGGGCTCCTGCACCACGACGTCGCCGAAGCGTGCGACGATCCGCAGGGTCGTGCTCTCGGCCATGGGCCAGCGCGCGACGATCTTGCCGCCGCCGTCGTCCACGAACGGCACCTCGTTCTTGCCGTCGGTGATCACCAGGCGCCGCCCGGGGTGGACCGGGTCGCCGCGGAACGTGAGCAGCGTGCCGCGCGGTACGGAGATGTGGCCGTAGACTGCGCGCCGCGTCTCCTCGAGGTGCAGGTAGTCCGGCGGCCTCGCCATGAGCGAGAGGTCGGCCACGTAAGGCAGCCCGAGCGGGGCCACCCCCGCCCTCGCGCAGAGGACGTCCGCGCCCTCGAGCACCGAGAAGGCGTGCGTGCCGCCCACGACCAGCGCCCCGGCACCCACGACGGCAGCGATGAGGTTGACGCGGCGCGCGGCGCGACCGGCCTCTTCCTCGATGCGATCCTGCGGCAGCGCCGCGAGCTGGCGGGCGACGTGGAGGCGCGCGAGGATGGGCGACGTCGACGTGTCCTTGGGCTCGCCGTCCTCGTCGAGCAGCGACAGCGCGCGCAAGGCGCGGCCCGCCCGCTCCGGATCGGCGCGCCCGGCGAGCTCCTGGATGACGAGCCGCGGATCGTGCCAGCGCC
>DATIQP010000573.1:0-2210 GCA_035470765.1 Polyangiaceae bacterium
GACGGCCTGCTGCATGTGGCGCGGCTCGGTGGAGAGCTTCACGTTCGCGATGGCGTGGACGGCGAGCGGGATGGCGCCCTTCGAGAACGCGTTCTGCACGCTGACCTCCACCGCGTAGAGGCGCACGTCCATGCGCGAGACTTGCTCGAGGATCGGCACGCGGAAGCCGCGCCCGCCGTGCAGCACCTTGTAGCCGACCGTGGAGCCGTCAGGCAGCTTGTGCTTGCGGCCCGAGAAGATGAGGATCTGGCTCGGCGGGCAGATGTAGAGGAAGCGCGCGAGGACGACGACCACCAGGATCAGCGCGACGAGGACCAGCCCCCCGATGCCCAAGGCCGGAATCAGATCGTCGATCGGAAAATCGGGCGGCACGGGCGGAGTGGGTGGGACGGCCATGAGGGCGAAGGTACTCCATCGGGGGGCGTCCAACTAGCACGCCGGAACCCGTCGATTTCAGGGCCCGAGCTCCTTCGGCGCGCGGCTCACGCGCACCTCTCCGTCGTCCTCGTACTCCTCGACGATGACCGGGTCGTTCTCGTCGAGCTCCTCGCTGGACTTGGCGACGTAGTCGACGAAGCTACCGCGCACGCGCACGCGGACCTTGCCGCGCGTGTCCGCGGACGGCGGGACGATGACGCGGCCTACGCGTCCGACGACCTCGCGGCTGTTGGCGACGCTGGAGGCCTGCTGCGTCTGGAGGCGCCGCACGACGGTCGCCGCGAGAAAGCCGGAGCCGAGGCCGGCGACGGTTGCGATGACGAGGCTGGCGATCGGGCCCGCGAAGCCGAACAGCCGCAGCAGCGTGCCGACGAGGCCGAACGCGAGCAGCGCGAACGCCCAGAAGCGCACCGAGGCGAGGTAGAGCAGCGGCCCGCCGTGCTCGACGTCGTGAGCGACTTCGTGGCCGCCGCCGGCGTCGGTGTCGTGACCGGCGAAGAGCTGGATCGCCAGAGCACCCAGCCCGATGACCAGCGTCGCGACGAACACGGCCGTCATGGCGACATCAGTCTAACAGACCTCGTCGACGCCGGCGGGGCGGAGTCCAGCTCAGCCGGCGGAGTCAGCTGGGGTCGTCGAGCCGCTCGAGAAGCGAGACGACCCTGGCGGCGTCGGTGCGAGGCTCCCGGAGCAACGAAACGGCGCGCTGCGCGGCGTCGAGCGTGATGTCGCGAGCCTCCACGATCATCGTGGCGACGCGCTCGACCTCGTCCCCGATGGCGCCCGCGGCCACGGCGACCGACCGGGCGTGCAGTGCCATATGGCCCCGCTGGATGCCGTCGGTCGCGAGCGCACGAACGGCGGCGAGGTTCGACGCGAGACCCACCGAGGCTGCGATCGCGGCGAGATCCTGCGCCTGCGTCACGCCGAGCAGGCGCAGCGAGAGGCGCGCCGCCGGGTGGACGCGCAGGGTGCCGCCCACGGTCCCGAGCGCCATTGGCAGCTCGAGCCGGCCTACGAGGTGATCGCCGTCACGCCGCCAGGTGGCGAGCGGCGAGTACTTGCCGGAGCGCGCCGCGAAGGCATGCGCCCCCGCCTCGACGGCGCGCCAGTCGTTGCCTGTGGCGATCGTGACGGCGTCGACGCCGTTCATGATGCCCTTGTTGTGGGTGGCGGCGCGGTAGGGGTCGAGCTCCGCGAAGCGCGACGCGTTCACGATGCCGTCGATCACGTCGGTGCCCGCCATGTCGTCGGTAGCGAGGGCGGCGGCCGGCACGCGGCAGGTCACGCGCACGCAGCGCCGGTCGCACAGGTTCGACAGGATGCGCAGGCCGACCCGGCCGCCGGCGAGCTCGGCGAGCCGATCGGCCACGCGCTCGGCGACGCCGTTGACGAGGTTCGCCCCCATCGCGTCGCGGCAGTCGACCAGGACGTGGACGACCAGCATCGCGTCCTCGTCGCTTCCGAGCACGCGCACCTCGACGTCGCGCGCGCCGCCGCCGCGCTCGATCAGCCCCGGGATCGCTGCGTCGGCCCGGGTGAGGATCTCCTCCTTGGCGGCGAGCACGCGCTCGCGAGCGGCCTCACGATCGCGCACGGCGGTGAGCTGGATCTGGGCGACCATCAGCGGCGCGTCCATCTCCGCGCCGAATCCCCCGCCCTCTCGCACCATCTTGGCCGCGTTGGACGCGGCCGCCACGCCGCTCGGCTCCTCGACGACCATCGGCACGACGTAGTCGTGGCCGTTGACGCGGACGTTGAGCGCGACGCCG
>DATIQP010000574.1:0-2442 GCA_035470765.1 Polyangiaceae bacterium
TCAGGGAGAGCCAGCGGAAGATGTAGTCCGTGATGGACTTCGCGATCGGGATCTCCGGGTTCCCGGTGAAGCCGGACGGCTCGAACCGCGTGTGGCTGAACTTGTCGCAGAGGACCTTGAGCGGGACGCCGTACTGGAGGGCCATCGAGATGGACGTCGCGAAGCTGTCCATGAGGCCGGAGACGACCGAGCCCTCCTTGGCCATCGTGACGAAGACCTCGCCCGGCGCGCCGTCGTCGTACATGCCGACGGTCATGTACCCCTCGTGGCCGCCGATCGAGAACTTGTGCGTGAGCGCACGGCGCTCGTCCGGCAGCCGCCGCCGCGCGAGCCGCTCCGAGTCGTTCCCGGCGGGCTTCGCCTGCTCCTTGTCCTTGCCGGTGTTGAGCGGCTGGCTCCGCTTGCAGCCGTCGCGGTAGACGGCGATCGCCTTGAGCCCGAGCTTCCAGGCGGCGACGTAGGCGTCCTCGATGTCCTGCGGCGTCGCGTCGCTCGGCATGTTGACCGTCTTCGAGATCGCGCCGGAGAGGAACGGCTGGACCGCCCCCATCATGCGGATGTGGCCCATGTAGTGGATCGTCCGCGAGCCGTTCCGCGGCTTGAACGCGCAGTCGAAGACAGGCAGGTGCGACTCGCGGATCTCCGGCGCGCCCTCGATCGTCTCCGCCTCGTCGATGTACTGGAGGACGTTCGCGATCGTCTCCTGCGAGTAGCCGAGCCGCTGGAGCGCGAGCGGGACCGTGTTGTTCACGATCTTGAGGACGCCGCCGCCGACGAGCTTCTTGTACTTCACGAGCGCGATGTCCGGCTCGATCCCGGTCGTGTCGCAGTCCATCATGAAGCCGATGGTCCCGGTCGGCGCGAGGACGGTGACCTGGGCGTTCCGGTAGCCGTGATCCATCCCGAGGCGGAGCGCCTCCGCCCACGCGTCGCGGGCGGCGTCGAGCACGCCGACGTCGCCGAAGGAGGGGTCGATCCGGTCGACCTGGTTCGCGTGCTTGCGGATGACGCCGAGGAACGGGTCGCGGTTCGCGGCGAACCCCGCGAACGGGCCGACGCGCTCGGCGATGCGCGCGCTCATCGCGTACGCCTCGCCGGTCATGAGGGCGGTGATCGCCGCCGCGGCGGCGCGGCCGCCGTCGGAGTCGTAGGGGAGGCCGCTCGCCATCAGCAGCGCGCCGAGGTTCGCGTAGCCGAGGCCGAGCGGGCGGTACGCCTCGCTGTTCCTGCCGATGTTCTCCGTCGGGTACTTGGCGTTCGAGACCAGGATCTCCTGGGCGAGGATGGTGAGGTCCACCGCGCGCCGGAACGCCTCGACGTCGAACCCGCCGTCGATGTCGCGGAAGTGCATCAGGTTCAGGGACGCGAGGTTGCAGGCGGAGTCGTCGAGGAACATGTACTCCGAGCACGGGTTCGACGCGTTGATCCGATCGCTCGACGGGCACGTGTGCCAGGCGTTGATCGTCGTGTCGAACTGCATCCCGGGATCGCCGCAGAGCCACGCGGCCTCGGTCACCTTCGACATGAGCTCGCGCGCGCGGATCGTCTCGAGCGCCTTGCCGTCGGTCCGGGCGGTGAGGGACCACTCGCGGTCCTCGAGCACCGCGCGCATGAACGCGTCGGTCACGCGGATGGAGTGGTTCGCGTTCTGGAAGAAGACGGAGTCGTAGGCGCCGCCCCTCACGTTGAAGCCGCCGTCGTAGCCGGCGTCGATGAGGGCCCAGGCCTTCTTCTCCTCGTCGGCCTTGCACGTGACGAACTCGGCGACGTCCGGGTGATCGGCGTCGAGGATGACCATCTTCGCCGCGCGCCGCGTCTTCCCGCCGGACTTGATGACGCCCGCGAACGCGTCGAACCCGCGCATGAACGAGACGGGGCCGGAGGCCTCGCCGCCGCCCGAGAGCCGCTCCTTCGACGAGCGGATCTTGGAGAGGTTGGACCCGGCGCCGGAGCCGTACTTGAAGAGCATGCCCTCGGTGTGGGCGAGCTTGAGGATCGAGTCCATCGAGTCGCCGACGGAGTTGATGAAGCACGCCGAGCACTGCGGGTGCTCCTCGACGCCGACGTTGAACCAGACGGGCGAGTTGAAGCTCATCTTCTGGCGGTAGACGAGGTGGGCGAGCTCGGCCTCGAACGTCGCGGCGTCGTTCTCCGTCGCGAAGTAGCCGTCCTTGCGCCCCCAGCGGGCGATCGTCGTCACCACGCGCGACACGAGCTGGCGGACGGACCGCTCGCGGACGGGCGAGCCGAGCGGGCCGCGGAAGTAATTCGACGCAACCACGTTCGTCGCGAGCATCGACCAGGTATTCGGGACCTCGACGTCCTTCTGCTCGAAGATTACGGCGCCGCCCTCGCCGTTGATGGACGCGGTCCGGGTCTCCCAGGCCACCTCCTCCGCCGGATCGACCCCGACGGTCGTGAAGTACCGCGGGATCGCGAGCC
>DATIQP010000575.1:0-7999 GCA_035470765.1 Polyangiaceae bacterium
GCCCGATCTCGACGACGCGGGCGCCGATGCGCAGGCCGCCCACGACGACGCGCAGAGCGACGCCGGCACGTGCTCCGGCTACGCGGGTCCCACCACGCAGAGCGTGTGTCACGCTTGCACGAGCGGCAACTGCCAGCCGAACGGCTGCTTCGGCGGCTACTACTGCGACCTCGTGACCGAGCACTGCGTCCCGACGCCCGACGGCTGCTGACGTCCGCAGCCGCGCTATGCTCCGCGGCGTGGAACCCCTCTCCCGCAAACCCTTTGGTCCCGGTGGCCCGCAGGTCGCCCCGCTCGGTCTCTCCGGCAGCTACGGCATCGACGCCGCAAGCGTGGAACGCGCCTTCCACGAGCTCGGAATCAACTACTTCTTCTTCACCGGCAGAAACGACGGCGTCACCGCCGGCCTGCGCAACCTCATCAAGGCAGGCCACCGGGAGCGGCTCGTCATCGCCGGCGGCGCCAACGTCCCCACGGGCTTCGGCGTGCGCGGCGCCTTCGACAAGGACCGGACGAAGCTCGGCACCGACTACCTCGACGTGTTCCAGGTCTTCTGGGTGCAGTACCACTGGTACGTCACGGGCAAGACGTGGCCGGCCATGCAGAAGCTCAAGGAGGAGGGCAAGGTCAGGATGCTCGGCATGTCGATCCACGATCGCCCGATGGCGCGCCGCCTCGTGGACGAGCTCGCCCTCGACATGCTCATGATCCGCTACAACGCCGCGCACCGCGGCGCCGAGCAGGAGATCCTGGCGACGCTCGATCCTGCGCGACGGCCCGCCATCGTGGCCTACACCGCGACGCGCTGGGGCAAGCTGCTCGAGCCGGCCGCGGGGCTCGGGCCGATGACCCCCGAGGAGTGCTACCGCTTCCCGCTCGGGCACCCCATGGTCGACGTGGTGCTCTGCGGGCCGAAGGACTGGGCCGAGCTCGAGCGCGACGCGCGCGGCGTCGCGATGGGGCCGCTACCCGCGGCGCGCCTCGACGAGATCAAGGCCTTCGGCGACGTGGTCCGCAAGGGCGTCTCGAGGCTCGCGTACGGAGCCTGATCGCCACCGGAGGCAGGGCAGGGATCAGGGCGGAGCGGGGATGTTCGGCGGGACCTGATCGGCCGGCACCATGCGCGCGGTCAGCTCGCCGGTGCCCTGGCCGCTCGAGGCGGTGCCGAGCAGCACGTCGTCGGCCGTGAGCGCGCCGGCGCCGCGGAGCACGCCCTGCGCGTCGACCGCGAAGCTCGCCGTCAGCTTGGTGTTGCGCAGCGTGACGACGGGGCTCGTCACGAAGACGTCGACCGGCGCGTTGACGAACAGCGCCGTCCCGTCGGGCTGGTCCACGACGCACCCCTTTGCCACGAACGTGTACGTACTCGCGGGCGCGATGTTCGCGATGAAGTCGGGGTACTCGTCGGTGCTGTCGGCGCGCGTCGACGGCGCCACGCAGGCCTCCGGGCCCGGCAGGGTGCGGCACGCGTCCGTCGTCGCGCAGGGCGGCGAGCAGCGGTTCGGATCCGGGTTGCGCGTCGCGCTGATGAACGCCGCGGAGAACTCGCCGCTCGGCGCGACCTCGATGCGCGCGAAGAGCTTCACCTGCGTGCCCACCGGCTGCTTGACGTCGATGAGGATGAAGTAGCTCGCGTCCGCCGGGAAGATCTTCGAGGGCTGCGAGCACGACAGGTTCAGCTGGTACGAGAAGACGAGCTTGCGGCGTGCGCGGGTCGGCACCTGGTAGGTCACGTCGCGCAGCCCGGGCTCCACGATCAGGACGAGGGCGGGGCTGAGCGGGAGCGAGTCCTTCGGTGTGACGGTGAACGTCATGCCGTCGGCCGAGAGCGAGCTCGTCCCGCCGTAGTCGCCCCGCAGCGGATCGTAGCTGTACAGGAGCGACAGGTTGCCCGGCGGGTCTTGCTCGTCGGCCAGGCGCCCGCGGTCGTCGAGGATGTTGCGCGCGATCTCGAGGGTGAGCGAGCTCGGGTCGACGGGCTTGTCGAACGCCACCACGACCGGCGCCGCCGGGTCCGCGAGCAGCCCGCCCTGGGCCTGCGGCAGCGAGGGCTCGGGCGGCGCGTGGTAGACCTCGCACGAGAGAGCGGCAAAGACCATCGCGGCGCAAGCCGCGGAGCAGGCAAAGGGAGGGGTCCGGCGAGATAGGTGCATTCTACAAGAAGAAGGTGGCGCGGGTCTGGAGCAGGTAGCTCGTGATGGCGTACCCGTCGACGTTCTGCAAGGCGTCGCCCGGGAAGAGGACCGCGCCCTCCACGTCGAACAGGAAGTGCTCGAGGAAGCGGTACTGGAGGTGCAGGTCGAGCTCGGTGCCGTAGAAGCGCCCCGGCTTGCCCCCGGCGTAGTTCACGAGGTCGTCCTGCAAGACGACGCTCTTGCGGTTCTGGAGGCTCTGGATCGGATCGATCAGCGGCGTCGCCGTCCACGCGAACATCACGCCCGGGCGCACGAGCAGGTTCGGCGTGGGGTGGAAGTCCGCCTGGGGGAAGAGCACGAGCGCGTTGGTCACGGCGCCGCGCGTGTCGATCGCCTCCGCGGGGAACGTCGTCGCGCCGAGCCGCCGGAGGAGCTCGACGCCGGCGGCGGCCGCGCGGCCCGTCTGGAAGGCGAGCACCTGCTTGAACAGGAGCAGGCCCACGTTCGTGTCCTGCGCCCAGGTGAAGTTGGAGAGCGTGGCGCGAGACGACGGGTCGTCGCTGCCGGACGCGTAGTCGCCTTCGAGGTAGAGCGACCACTTCGGGCGGTCGTAGCGCACGACGGCGCGCGCTCCGCCTTGCAGGATCGCCTGGTCCACGACCGGGTCGTTGGTGATCTTCTGGTACGCCTGCGACACCTCGCGCGTGGTCCCGAAGTTCATGGCCGAGTCGAGGCCGAAGCTGAAGTCTTTGATCCTCGCGTGCAGGCGAAGCCCCAGGCTGCTCACGTCGCTCATGCCGTCCTGCCAGCGATGGGCGAAATAGAGGTTGCCGTAGAGGTCGCGCAGCGGGCCGAGCTCGCCCCTGCCGTAGCGGATCACGCCGCCGATCTGGTGGACGTCGTCGCCGAACGACTGCGGATCGTCCTGGACGATGCGGTCGTACGCGACGCCGACGATGAGGCCGCGCGACGAGCTCCTGTCGCGCTCGGCCTCGGGCTTGAACGCCTCGAGCGGCTTGGTGGCGAACAGGACGCGATCGACGTAGTTGCCGGTGCCGGCGACGCCGAACCGGTTCTCTCGGCCGTCGCCGTCGTTGGACAGGATGCCCATGCCCTCGATGACCGCCTGGCGGCCCACGCGGAACACGCCGAACGGCAGCACGGCCTCGCCGTACAGGCGGCGGACCGTCAGCGGCTGGATCGGGCAGAGCACGACGCCGTACGACGAGGGCGAGAGCGGATCGCCGCTCGGATCGCGCTGGCCGATGCACGGCCGCGTGTCGTTCGGGTTCTTGGTGTCGACGCTGGTGCCGGCGTTGGACGACGGGTTGCCGCCGTAGGTGCCGTTGTCGCCGAAGAGGTCGCCGTCGAGGACGTCCGACGAGAAGACGATGCGGATCTTGTCCTGAAAATCGGCGGTCGCGTCGAGGCGGAGGCGCTGCTGGATGAGGCTGACGTTGCGGCCGGTCTCGGTGTTGAGCGAGATCGGGTGGACGTAGAGCCACTGCGCGCGGTACTCGGCGTTGCCGCGGAAGCCGAAGTCTCCGCGGGAGTAGCGCTTGGGGGGGAGCTTCGGGTCCCAGTCGGTCCAGGGCTCCCAGGCGCTGTTGGTGCCGAGGAGGGGCAGGGGGCCGGGGAAATCGGACGGGGACGGAGTCGGAGGCGGAGGCGGAGACTGAGTCGGAGTCGGAGTCGGAGGCGGAGTCGGAGACTGAGTCGGAGGCGGAGGCGGAGTCTCGGACGGCGTCGGAGGTTGAGTGGCGGCCTGCGCTGCGGTCTCCGCGAAGGCGATGGCCAGGCAGGTGGCGAGAGTTTTCGGACGGATCACTTCGTGGCCGGTTTGATGATCGCGTTCTCGACGATCGACGTGATGTGGTCGAGCGCGCGGAGATCCTGTGCCTGATACACCGCGATTTCGGGGGCGGCGTCGTCGGCGGGGGGAGGCGAGCTGAGACCCTGGTGGATGGAGGTGTACTGCAGCGGCAGCCCGCGCGCGGGCGGCACCTCGAGCCTGATGCGTAGAGGGTCCGCGCCGGGGACGGAGAACAAAGCGTCGCCGCCGACGTGAACCCCCGCGAAGGCGCGCTTCAGCGGCACGCTGCCGTAGGCGGCGCCGAGCCAGCCGAAGCGATAACGGATGGCGAGGAGCGGGCCCTTGTCCGCGAGGGCGGCCTCGGCGGCGTCGTCGGGCACGTCGGGGCCCATCTCGAAGCGGACGAGATCGGGCGAGAAGATCTCGCTCAGATCCTTCTGCAACGCGGCGACGACCTCGGCTTGCTTCGGCTGGGTCGTCGGCTCGAAGTACTTCGTCACCTGCTTCGGCCCGAAAGCGCGGTTGGTCGGCGCGGCGCCGATGAGCTTGTCCGCCTGGCCGAGCGCCGACGAGATCTCGCGGCGGAAGACGACCGTCACCGCAGGCCCGTGCTTCTCGAGCCACGCGGCGAGCTTCTGCATGAAGGCCGCGAGCTGCGGCGAGTCGTTCGCCGCGCGCGCCTTGAAGCGCAGGAGGGCGCTCTGGTAGAGCGCGTGCACCGCGGCCGCGTACTGCGCGTCGAGGTGGTGGTTGGGGTACTTCTTCGCGAACGCCTCCAGCGACGCAAGCGAGGCGCCGGCCTTGGCCTTGTCGAGCTCGCGCAGCAGCGCGTCGTGCAGCGCCTCCTGCGCCTCGCCGTCGATCGCCGAGCCAGGGTGAGCCGCGATGAAGGCCTGCACGGCCTCGACGGTCTGCAGCGCCTTGGCGCGATCGAGCTCGGCCCGAGGCAAGAGCACCGACGTGACCTCGTCGGTGTGCCTTCTGCCCACCGAGAGATACGACTCGAACGCCTCCGGCGTGTTCAGCGCCACGGCCTTCTTGAGCATCGAGTCGTCGCTCGCCCTGTTGTGCAAGAACCAGAGCGTCGGCCCGAGCACCAGGGCGCACGCGGCGGCGGCGGCATAGTCGAAGCGGCGCCACGCCGGCGACCGATCGACGAGCGCCTCCTTCGGCCCGATGGGGCTCGTCCACCCGCGCTTGGCCTCGTAGAACGGGTCGAGCGTGACCAGCTCGCCGTCGTCCTTGTTGGCGAGGGCGTGCTCGACCTGGGCCTTCGCGATGTCCAGGGCGCGGTTGATCTGCTCGGCGTCGGCCGCGTCTCCCGCGGGGAAAGAGAACGAGCTCCCGCCCTTGAGCGAAAGCTTGAGCGCGCCGCCCCCGGATGCCCGCTCGACGCGTGTGACGTCGGTCATCTGAAAGACGCGCAGGACCTTCTCCCGCGCGTCCACGAGGACCATCGGGAAGACGTACACGCCGGGCTTGTAGGGCAGGGCCTTGCCCGCGAGGGCGGTGCCGGCGGCGCGGAGCGCGGCGTAGGGGATCAGGAAGAGCAGGCCGATGTAGAGCAGCAACGCGACGGCGCCGTGCACCGCCAGCGGCGCGCCGAGGACGCCGAAGCGCAGCGCGAACAGGACGAGCAGCACGAGCGCGGCCGCCGCGGACAGGCCCGCCCACCGCAACGTGCGACCCCCGTCGCCTTTGACGTGCACGATCGGCGCAGGCGGAGCGCTCCCCCGCGTGCTCGCGAGGAACCTCTCCTGCTTTTCGCGTCCGATCTTGTAGAAGTCCAGCTTCCGCATCGGGTCGTCGCCGCCTGCTCCTCCCTTTGTAGCTGGAATGCCGAACGGCACCCTTGGGGTGCCTACTCTATCAATGGTTGGCTATGCTCGCGACGTGTTTCGCTCGCGCGTGATCGCCTGGCTCGTGGCGCCGTGCCTGGCGGCCTTGGGCCTCGGCGGCTGCCGGCACGAGTCGCCGCCGAAACCCGAGGCCGGCGCTCCGCTCGCTGCCACGCCCAGCGCCGCACACGCCGTGCCGGACGCCGACGTGACCACGCACGCGTCGATGGCTGACGACGGAGGCGGGGACGCCGCGGTGACTGGCACGCTCGACGGCGAGGCGCTGCGCAAGCGGCACCTCGCGCGCATCGCCGCCGACCGCTCGCCCGTCACCGTCCTGAAGGGCGGCTCGGCGCGCGATCTCGGCCGCCGCATCTGCGAGGCGAAGGTGCCCAACGTGCCGGCGAGCACGCCCGTCCTGCTCAAGCCGAACCTCGGCGGCTTCGACTGGTTCAAGGACCCGAGCAAGAGCGGCGGCGACGACGGCGTGAAGGGGCGCATCACCGATCCGGAGTTCGTGCGCGGCGTCATCCAGTGCCTCAAGGCGCGCGGGATGACGAACGTGACCGTGGCCGAGGGCTGGGGCGCGACGCACAAGGAGTGGGAGCGCCTGATCAAGGTCTCGGGCTACGAGGCCATGACGCACGACGAGAAAGTGCCTCTCGTGGCGATGGACGACGACGGCGTCTTCGATCAAGAAGGCGACAAACCGGGCGCGATGCTCAAGGTCGGAGGCATGGACGCGACGCACGCGCCGACGCTGCTGTCGCCCAAGATCCTCGCCGAGACGCTGCAGCACGGCCTCTTCATCTCGCTGCCCAAGATCAAGGCGCACCGCTTCGCCGTCTTCTCGCTCGGCATCAAGGGCACGCAGGGCACCGTGGCGCTTTCGGACGCGAGCCCGGCGTTCCGCCAGAAGTGGCGCATGCACAAGGAGCTCAACCCCTACCTCGAGAAGCGCTCGAAGGGCCTGCCCGAGACGCCGGCCGACCGCGAGGCCTACGTCAAGGCGCTCGAGATCTTCGCCGAGCGCATGGCGGACGTGCTCGCGGTGAACATGCCCGACGTGGTGCTCGCCGAGGGCGCTCCGGCGATGGGCGGCGACGGCTTCCAGAAGCTCTACCCGAGCGCCGAGCACGTCGCGATCGGCGGCACCAACGTCGTCCAGGTGGACCGCATCGGCGCCGAGCTCCTCGGGTTGTTCGATCGGCCCGAGCTCGCCAAGGAGCTCGGCGGGCATCGCACCTCGCCGCTGCTCGAGGTTGCCGCCAGGCGCTTCGGCGTCGACCTTTCGGCGAGGCCCGCGCTCGACGGCGACGGCAAGGACCTGCTCGACTCGCCGCGCCCGTTCCACTTCGCCGCGATGGCGCCGTTCACGCTCGACAGCCCGAGCTCGGTGCCGGCGGCCCACGCCGCCTCGCTCGGGACCGGCACGATCGTCCTCGACGGCGCAGGCAGCGACGAGGCCTACAAGCGCGCGCCGCCCGTGAAGTGGGACACGGACTGGCAGGGCCGCCCCACCACGCACCCCACGACGGCGCGCTTCGTCTGGTCACCGTCGGCGCTCTACGCGCTCTTCGAGGTCGACGCGACCGAGCTGAACGTCGACGTGTCGAAGCCCATCAACGTGGAGCGCAGCAAGCTGTACGACGAGGACTGCGTGGAGCTCTTCGTCGCGCCCGGCGAGTACGCGCCGCGGTACTACGAGGTCGAGCTCGGCCCGCGCGGGCACTTCCTCGACGTGTCGATCGAGCGGGCGAGCCATGCGAGCCACCCGGAGTGGTCGAGCGGGGTCGAGGTGAAGACGACCGTGGACACGGCTGCGCACCGCGCCGTGATCGAGGCACGCATCCCGGCGGCCGAGATCGTCCACGCGCTCAAGCCGGGCGCATCGCTCCCGCTCGCGCTCTACCGCATGGAGGGCAAGAGCCCGCGCGACTACCTCGCGTGGAGCCCGACGCACACGCCAAAGCCCGATTTCCACGTCTTCGAGGCTTTCGGGCGGCTCGTGATCGATCCGTAGAGGGGGGCTCCCCCCACGCACGTGCTCGCCTCGTGCTCGGTCGTGCTCGGCGACCCGGTGAACACGAGACGCACACGTCGCCTGCGCGCGACCTTGCGCGCGAGGCTGCGCGCGTGCGTGCCCCCTCCGGGCGTCCGCTTCGCGGCCGCCGAGGGGGTTGTCATTCCGCGGGGCCGGGACTGGCGTTGCC
>DATIQP010000576.1:0-6643 GCA_035470765.1 Polyangiaceae bacterium
GGCTGGTCGGCCGACTACGTCCTGGTGATCAACGACGCCGACACCGCAGGCGATCTCGTCGGCTGGGTGACGCTCAACAACACCACCGGCACCGCCTACGAGAACGCCAAGCTCAAGCTCGTCGCCGGCGACGTGCAGCGCATCCAGCCCGCGCGCTACCGCGCGATGGACATGCCGGCCGCCGCGCCGGCCGGCGGCGCCGAGGCTCAGTTCCGCGAGGAGAGCTTCTTCGAGTACCACCTGTACTCGCTCGAGCGGCCGACCACCTTGCTCAACGCCGAGCAAAAGCAGGTCACGCTGCTCGAGGCGCACGACCTCCACCTCGACAAGCGCCTCATCTTCTACGGCGCGTCCTACTACTACCGCGGCAACTACGGCCAGGTGATGAGCAACCAGAAGGTCGGCGTCTACCTCGACATCGAGAACAAAGAGCAGAACCACATGGGCATGCCGCTGCCCAAGGGCACGGTGCGCGTCTACAAGGCCGACAAGAGCGGCGCCAAGCAGTTCATCGGCGAGGATGCCATCGACCACACCCCGCGCGACGAGAAGCTCCGCATCAAGATGGGCGAGGCCTTCGACGTGGTCGGCGACCGCAAGCAGATGGAGTGGAAGTCGCTCGGAAGCTGCGTCTCCGAGAGCGCCTGGGAGATCAGCCTCCGCAACCACAAGGACACACCCGTCGAGGTCGAGGACTACGAGCCCGTCGGCGGCGACTGGGAGATCGTCAGCGAGAGCATGCGTCACGAGAAGAAGGACGCACACACATTTACCTTCAAGCCCAAGATCCCCGCTCGCGGCGAGGTGAAGCTCACCTACCGCGTCCGCATCCGCTGGTGCTGAAGCCGAACAGGCTACCGGCTGGTCCGAAACCTGCACCCGCCAGCGCCGTGGGTCATCGCCTCCTTGTCGTCGACGACGACGCAACCTTGGTCGAAGCGCTCCGCTGCTTGCTGCTGGTCCGTTTTCCAGACGCCCTGGTGGAGACCTGCACGTCGGCCGCCGAATCGCTCCAGCGAATCGAGGCCGTCGACTACGATCTGATCCTCAGCGACGTGCGGATGCCGGGCGTCGACGGGATCACGCTGCTGCGCCAAGCGCACGAGCTGCGCCCCAACACCCCGATCGTGCTGCTGACCGGTCTCGAGCACTACGACGTCGCCATCCAGGCCCTCCGCGGCGGCGCCTTCGACTTCCTCGCCAAGCCCGTGGACAACGACAACCTCGTGGCCGCAGTCGTGCGAGGGCTGCGCGCGCGCGAGCTCGGACAGCGCCTCGACGCTCAGCGCAGAGCGCTCGCCGAGCGCGCCACGGAGCTCGCCGGCGTCGTCGAGGCCAAGACGCGCGAGCTGCGCGAAGCCAACCGGTTGAAGGACGAGTTCCTCGCCACGCTCTCGCACGAGCTCCGCACGCCACTCACGGCGATCCTGGGCTGGTCACGCTTGCTCCTCGCGGCCGACGTCGAGCCGCACGTGGCACGCCAGGCGATGGACGCGATCCAGCGCAACGCGACGCACCAGGCGAGGCTCGTCGACGATCTGCTCGACATCGCCCGCATCATGACCGGCAAGCTCATGCTCGACCTGAGCCCTGTGCGACTGGAGGCGGTGGTCCACTCCGCCGTGGACAGCATGACGCCGACCGCGCGCGCGCGGAACATCGAGATACGTCGCCAATTCGAGCCGGACCTGGTCGTCAACGGGGACGCCGATCGCTTGCAGCAGGTGGCGATGAACCTGCTCTCCAACGCCATCAAGTTCACGCCCGAAGGCGGCACCATCACGGTGGAGCTCTCCGCCGCCGGCGACCGTGCCAAGCTGACGGTGACGGACACGGGCGTCGGGATCGAGCCCAGCTTCCTACCCAAGGTGTTCGACCGCTTCCGACAGGCCGACGGCTCGCTCGCGCGCTCGAAAGGCGGGCTCGGTGTGGGGCTGGCGATCGCCCGCCACCTCGTGGAGCTGCACGACGGCGAGGTGCACGCCGACAGCGCAGGCATCGGACACGGCGCGGCCTTCACGGTCACGCTCCCCACCATCGCCCAGTTCCGCGCGACGCGGCTCGAGAGCGGCCCCACGTTCGAGCTCCCCGGGGTGCGCGTCCTGCTCGTGGAGGACGATCCCGACGCGCGCGCCTTGCTGAAGTACACGCTCGAGCGCGGCGGCGCCCACGTCACCGACGTGGACTCGGCGGCCCGCGCGTTCGCGGAGCTCGATTGCGCGCGCTACGACGTGCTCCTCTGCGACGTCAGCATGCCCACCGAGGACGGCTACTCGTTCATGCGGCGCGTCCGGGCGCGGGGCCCCGAGGGGGGCGGAGACATCCACGCGGCCGCGGTCACCGCCCACGCGCGCCCCGAGGACGTGCAGATGGCGATCGGCGCCGGCTTCGACACCCACCTCGCCAAGCCAATCGAACCAGACGAGCTCGTCGCCACCGTGGCCCGCCTGCTCGAAGCGCCTCCCCACTCCGCGCGGAGAAGCTCCACGGTGTAGCGGTTCGCTTCGTGGCATTTCTCCACGGCAAGCCTGCCGCTCGGGACCTAGTTGTCGTCGGATGTGGGTCGGACGGTCGTGGCGGGAGCGGGTGGGGCATCGAGGTTCTGGAGCTTGCGGTAGAGCGTCTTGCGGTCCACCCCGAGGATCTTCGCGGCGAGCGTCTTGTTGCCCCCCACCGCCTCGAGGACGCGCAGCACGTAGCCGCGCTCCACTTCTTCCAGGGAGACGAGGTTCAAGGGCGACACGGTGACGGCGTCGGAAGGCGATTCGCCCGCGGGCTCCCGGATCGTTTCGGGCAGGTCGTCGAGGGTGAGCTCCGGGCCGCGCCCCAGGGCCACGCCCCGCTCGATGCAGTTGGCGAGCTCTCGCACGTTGCCCGGCCACGAATAGCTCAGGAACCGTCGGGTGACCGCGCTCGACAGCGCGGGCACCGGCCGTCCTTGCAGCGTGGCGTGCCGCTTCAACAGGGCCTGGGCGATGAGCAGCACGTCCTCACCCCGCGCCCGGAGGGGCGGCAGGTGGATGCCGACGACGTTGATCCGGAAAAACAGGTCCCGCCGGAAGCCCCCACTCGAGACGGCCGCGTCGAGGTCCCGGTTGGTCGCGGCGATGACTCGGGCGTCGAACGGGATCTCGTCCGTTCCCCCCACGGGGCGCACTGTGCGCTCCTGCAGCGCGCGGAGCAGCTTCGGCTGAAGGGCCGCGGACATGTCGCCGATTTCGTCGAGGAAGAGCGTCCCTCCGGACGCCTGCGCGAGCAGGCCGCTGCGCGACCCGCGTGCGTCCGTGAAGGCGCCTTTGACGTAGCCGAACAGCTCGCTCTCGAGGAGCGTCTCCGGCAGCGCGGCGCAGCTCAGCGCGATGAAGGGGCCGCCCGAGCGCGGGCTGCGGCGGTGCAGCGCGCGCGCCACGAGCTCCTTCCCCGTTCCGCTCTCGCCCGTGATGAGGACCGAGGCGTCGACCTCGGCCGCGCGCTCGATCAGGTCGAAGACACGCCTCATGGCGGCGCTCGCCCCGACGATCTCCTCGAACGTGCTCGGGTCGCGGACCGCTCGGCGCAGCCGGCCCACCTCGTTGTTCACGCTACGGTGGCGGACGGCGCGCTCCAGCGCGACCTGCAACACGGCCTGATCCAGCGGCTTCGTGACGAAGTCGTAGGCGCCCGCCCGGATCGCCGCCACCGCCACTTCCATGGTGCCGCTTGCCGTCATCACCACGACAGGGAGGTTCTCCCATCGCTGGGCGATCTGCCCGCACAGGTCGAGCCCGGAGGTGCCAGCGAGGTTCACGTCGACGAGGACGACGTCGAAGTCGGCCTGGCCGAGGGCCTCGAGCGCCTGCGTCGCGGTCGGCCTCGATTCGGCCTCGAAACCGCACGCGCGAAGGGTGAGCTCCGCGAAGCTGCAGAAATCGGAATCGTCGTCGACGAGCAGAACCCGGTTCGTCATGAGACCTCTATCTCGATTAGCATAGGCACAATGCGCGCCATGCGCCAGACAATGCGAGCCTCAGGCCATGCGAGAGGCGGGCCAGGCACCATGTTTGCTTTGTACGTCCTCCTCGATGCGCACCAATGGTCACACGTCGGTCGGCGTAATTAGGACGGGCAGGCGGCGCGAGGACGAACAGCTCCGGGCGATCCTGGCCGTGCTCCAGGCCGTCAAGCGGGGCGACTTCGACGCGCGCGTCCCGATCCCCGAGGGCGACAGCACGGTCCGTCAGATCGCGGAGGAGGTCAACGAGCTGGTCGCGCGCCTCGATAGCGTCGGCTCGGAGATCATCCGCGTGGCGCGCGAGGTGGGCACCGAAGGGCAGCTCGGCTCCCAGGCCGAGGTGCGAGGCGTGTCGGGGACGTGGAAGGACCTGATCGACAACGTCAACGCGCTCGCCGGCAACCTCACCAACCAGGTGCGCAACATCGCCCTCGTCACGACGGCGGTCGCCAACGGCGATCTGTCGCAGAAGATCACCGTCGAGGCCAAGGGCGAGATCCTCGAGCTGAAAAACACCATCAACCGCATGGTCCAGCAGCTCCGCGCCTTCGCCTCGGAGGTCACGCGCGTCGCGCGCGAGGTCGGCACCGAGGGAAAGCTGGGCGTGCAGGCGGAGGTGCAAGGCGTCGCGGGCACCTGGCGCGACCTCACGCACAACGTCAACGCGCTCGCCGGCAACCTCACCAACCAGGTCCGCAACATCGCCCTCGTCACGACGGCGGTCGCCAGCGGTGACCTGTCGCAGAAGATCACCGTCGAAGCGCGGGGCGAGATCCTCGAGCTCAAGGAGACCATCAACAGGATGGTCGACCAGCTCCGCGGCTTCGCAGCGGAGGTCACGCGCGTCGCCCGCGAGGTCGGCACCGAGGGGAAGCTCGGCGGCCAGGCGCACGTCGGCGGCGTCGCCGGAACGTGGAAGGACCTCACCGACAACGTCAACCAGCTGGCGAGCAACCTGACCAACCAGGTCCGCAACATCGCCCTCGTCACCAAGGCCGTGGCGAGCGGCGACTTGTCGCAGAAGATCACCGTCGAGGCGAGCGGCGAGATCCTCGAGCTCAAGGAGACCATCAACAGGATGGTCGACCAGCTCCGCGGCTTCGCAGCGGAGGTCACGCGCGTCGCCCGCGAGGTCGGCACCGAGGGAAAGCTCGGCGGCCAGGCGCAGGTCCCCGACGTCGCGGGGACGTGGAAGGACCTCACCGAGAACGTCAACGTCATGGCCTCCAACCTGACGTCGCAGGTCCGCGGCATCGCCAAGGTCGTCGACGCCGTCGCCAACGGCGACCTCCGCCAGAAGCTCGCCCTCGTCGCGAAGGGCGAGATCGCGTCGCTGGCGGACACGATCAACGAGATGACCGACACGCTGCGGGTCTTCGCCGAGCAGGTCACCACCGTCGCCCGGGAGGTCGGCGTGGAGGGCAAGCTCGGCGGCCAGGCCAAGGTCCCCGGCGCGTCCGGCACATGGCGCGACCTGACCGACGCCGTCAACCAGCTCGCCGGCAACCTGACCACTCAGGTGCGCGCCATCGCCGAGGTCGCCACCGCCGTGACCGCGGGCGATCTCACGCGCGCCATCTCCGTCGAGGCGAGCGGCGAGGTCCTCAAGCTCAAAGACAACATCAACCAGATGATCGCCAACCTGCGCGACACGACGCACACGAACAAGGAGCAGGACTGGCTCAAGACCAACCTCGCCAAGTTCAGCGGGATGATGCAGGGCCAGCGCAGCGTGGAGGCGCTCGCGCGCCTGATCATCTCCGAGCTCACGCCCCTGGTGTCCGCGCAGCAGGGCCTGCTCTACGTGCTCGACATCGAGGACCGCGAAACGCCGATGCTCCGGCTCATGGCGAGCTACGCGTTCGAGTCGCGCAAGCAGCTGGCCAACACGTTCGAGCTCGGCGAGGGGCTCGTGGGGCAGTGCGCCCTCGAGCGAAAGCGCATCCTCGTCACCGACGTCCCCTCCGACTACGTCATGATCCGCTCGGGCCTCGGCAGGGCGGGGCCGCTCGACCTCGTCGTGCTCCCGGTGCTCTTCGAGGTTCAGCTCAAGGCCGTCATCGAGCTCGCGTCGTTCCAGGAGTTCACGCCGATCCACCTCACCTTCCTCGAGCAGCTCATGCAGTCCGTCGGGGTGGTGTTCAACATGATCGGCGCGAGCACGCGCACCGAGGAGCTGCTCCAGGAGCTGCAGCGGTCGAACTCCGAGCTCGAACGCCGCTCGCGCGAGCTCGAGGAGAAGGCCTCCGAGCTCGAGTTCAAGAACCGCGAGATCGCGCGCGCGAGCGCGTCGCTCGAGGAGAAGGCGCGGGAGCTGGCGCGCGCGTCGAAGTACAAGTCGGACTTCCTGGCGAACATGTCTCACGAGCTGCGGACGCCGCTCAACAGCCTGCTCATCCTCGCCTCGCTCTTGGCCGAGAACGAGAGCGGGACGCTCACCGCGCAGCAGGTCGAGTTCGCCAAGACGATCTGCACGTCGGGCCGCGATCTCCTCTCGCTCATCAACGAGATCCTCGACCTGTCGAAGGTCGAGGCCGGGAAGGTGGAGGTCAAGACGACGACCGTCTCGATCGCCGACATCTCGGACTTCGTCGAGCGGAGCTTCCGAAAGATGGCCGAGCAGAAGAAGCTGGAGCTCCACATCGAGATCGC
>DATIQP010000577.1:0-5401 GCA_035470765.1 Polyangiaceae bacterium
CGGCCGTTGCTTGGCGAAGCCCCACGAGGGAGCGCGCCATGGCCAACGCACCGCTTCAATTCCCGGATGATCGTGAAGCCTCTTCGCAGTTGCGCGTGGTGCGCAGTCAGGCCGGAGTCGTGCGGGCGCTTCTCGACGAGATCGAACGGCTCCAACCAGAGTCCGTCGCCGGGAAGGTCGTCGCGGAGCAGCTGATCGACGAGCTCACGCGCCTCGGGTGCCGGACGCTCGAAGTGGCCGCCTCGCTCGCCAAGTGCGAGGTGGTGCCGATCCCGCCGTCCTCCGGAACCCACGCCTCCGGGGCCATCCAACTGCAGGACAACGTGAAGCCGTTCCGTTTCCCACTCGTGCGCTGAGCCGCCTACACCCACGCGTCGCGCCGTTGCCGCCAGAACGGGCGGAGCGTCCAGTAGAGCGCCGGCGCCGCGAAGAGCGGCAGGCTCCACCAGCCGAGGACGCTCTGGAGCGTCCACCAGAGGAGCTAGACGACCGAGAGCCCGGCCGTGGCACGTTTCGCCACGCTGGGCCAGGGCGACGCCGGGCGGTTCGCCGCGGAGACGGCGAGCAACGCGCGGACCTCGTCGGGTGACAGGCGTGGAGGTGCGCCCTCGTGCGCCGGCGGTTCGGGGCGGTGGCCGACTACGGCTCGGCGGGGCTGGGGCATGACGAAGCTTCGATCGGCGGGGGAGGGCGCGCGAGTCGGTTACGGCTGGGCTCGGTCCCGGAGGCGGAGACGGAGACGGCTCTCAGATGGAGAAGAACTTCTTGATCTTCCCCAGCAGCTGGCTCGTCCTCTCCTCCAGATCCTCGCCCGTGGCCGCGCTCGACTGTGCCACCTGCTCGTCCAGCTTCGCCTGCCGCTCCGCGATGATGCGGCTCACCGTCTCTACGAACTCCGGGTGCGCGGCGAGCACGTCCTGGAAGGCCTCGTGGCCGACGACGATCAACTCGCTGTCGCGCGCGGCGACGACGTCGGCGGTGCGTGGCTCGCCGGTCATGAGCGCCATCTCGCCGAAGAACTTGCCGGCGCCGAGGCGCGCGACCTCGGTGCGCTTTCCGCTGGGGCCGGGGACGATGACGCGCACCTCGCCGCTCTGGACGATGAACATCTGGTCGGCTTGCTCGCCCTTCCGCACGACGATCTCGCCGGCGGCGTAGCTGTGGGCCTCGGCCGCGGTGGCGAGACGCTCCACGTCCTGCTGGGGGAGCGCCGCCAGGAAGTCCACGGCCCGGAGCGCGGCGCGGTTCTTCTCGTGGCGCGCGGCGCGCTCGCGATCGCGGGAGGCGTCGTTGATCTCGTGGTGGAGGATGTCGTAGTGCTTGAACGCCAGCTCGATGCCCGCGCGGTTGAGCGCGTACCAGATGCGATCGCGGACCTCTCCCTCCACCTGACCCCACCTCTGGAACTCGTCCGTCCAGAAGCGGACCCAGAGCTGCGTGCCCGCGTCGTCGAAGTCCCGCGTGACGACGGACGGCGGCGGATCGTCGAGCACGCCGAACGAGCCCTTGATCGCCTCCGCGATGAGCCGCTGCACCTTGCGAGGCGGAGCCTCGAGCGCGACGCTGACGTAGATGCTCCGGCGCAGGCGCGGGCTGGGCTTGGTGTAGTTGGCGATGGTCGACTTGCCGAGCGTGCCGTTGGGCACGACGACCTCCGCCTCGTCGAGCGTGAGCAGCTTCGTCGCGCGCCAGTTGATCTCGAGGACCTTGCCCACGTCCTTCGCCGCGTCGCCGAACTGAATCCAGTCCCCGACCTCGAACGGCGCCTGCATCTGGAGAGCGAGCCCGGCGAAGAGGTTGCCGAGCGTCTCCTGCAGCGACAGGCCCACGACGGCCGTGAGCAGCGCGGAGGTGGTGAGGATCGAGCCGAGCTCGATGCCGGCGGCTCGGAGCGAGCTGAGCGCGATGAGGATGTAGACGATCCCCAGGACGAGATCGCGGATGATCTTCGGTGTCGGGCGGGTACGCCGGCGCCCGAAGCCCACGTCGAGGAGCAGCGTGACCAGGCTGCGGCCGATGCAGAGCATGATCGACAGCACGGCGATGACGACCAGCGCGTGCGCGACGTTGCTGTCCCCCATGAAGACGAGGCGCCGCAGGGCGTGTGCGGCGATGTGAATGAAGAGAAAGAGGATCGGCTGGCGGAGCAGCCGCTTCCGATCGGCGGGTACGACCAGCCACAGCAGGAAGATGAGCACCGCGGCAAAACCGACGGCGAGCACCTCGCCGCTGCGAATGTCGGCGGCGAGGGTCTGGGCCTCGAGCAGCGGCGTCGAATTCACGGGGCCGCATCCTAGCACCATGTACAATGACCGTGATGGTGGGCGCCGCGTACGAGCCGACCCAGACGCTGCCATTCGGGATCGGCGCGCTCATCGCAGGGCGCTACGAGGTGCGAGGGCTGCTCGGCGAGGGCGGCATGGGCGCGGTGGTTCGCGCCTACGACCGCGAGCTCGACGACGAGATCGCGCTGAAGGTCCTCCACGCCGACGTCGCCAAGGACGCCGCCGCGCTCACGCGCTTTCGCCGCGAGGTGAAGCTGGCGCGCCGGGTCACGCACCGGAACGTCGCTCGCACGTTCGACCTGGGGCTGGAGGGCACGACGCGCTTCTTGACGATGGAGCTCATCTCCGGCGAATCGGTGGCGCGGCGCGCGGCGCAGCAGCGGCTGCCGCTGCCGGAGGTCCTCCGGATCGCGGCCGAGATCGCGCGCGGCCTGTCGGCGGCGCACGTCGTCGGCGTGGTGCACCGCGATCTGAAGCCGGACAACGTCATGCTGAGCCACGACCGCGTCGTCATCACCGACTTCGGCATCGCGCGGGTGGCCGACGGCGTCGCGGACGTGATGCGCACCGGGATGATCGTCGGGACGCCGGCGTACATGGCGCCGGAGCAGATCGAGAACCTCGCGGTCGACGGGCGTACCGACGTCTACGCGTTCGGCACGATGATGTACGAGCTCCTGGCGGGCAAGCTGCCCTTCACGGGGGACTCCGCGCTCGCGATCGCCGCGCGACGCCTCACCTCCGAGCCGCCCGACCTTCGCGGCCTCGCGCCGTCGGTGCCGGAGAGCGTCGTCAAGCTCGTCGACGACATGCTCACGCGGCGCCGCGAGGATCGGCCCGACGCTCCGACGGTGCTCGAGCGGATCGAGGCGCTGCGCGGAAACGCGGTGCGCGCCGCCGGGGCCTCGCCGACCGTGCCTACGCTGTCGACCGACGTGCTCGCGAACCTCGGCCGGCCTCGCACGATCGGCGTGCGCCCGCTGGCCGTCGATCCTGCGTCCGCCGATCTCGGGAGGGTGCTCGACGCCGCCCTCGTCGGCGCGCTCACCGAGGCGCGCGTGGGCAAGGTGCTCGCGTCGCCGCAAGGCGCGACGGACCTGATCGTCTCGGGCTCGATCCACGCCTCGCGGAGCCGCGTGCGCGTGCGCCTTGGCGTCGAGGAGACGCACGGGACGTCGGCGCCGTGGGCCGGCCACGTCGACGGCGACCTCTCCGACTCGCTCGAGCTCGAGGATCGCGTGGTGGAGGCCGTGGCGGACGCGGTCCGCTCGCGCGCGACCGGCGCGAGCGGGCCCGCCGACAAGGAGCTGCGCGAGGGCTGGGAGAAAGCCCGCGATCTGTTCCAGCGCTTCGGTTTGCCCGACGTGCGCAAGGCGATCGCCATCCTCGAAGAGCTCGAGGCGCGAAGACCGGGCGATCCGCACGTGCGGATCCTGCTCGCGCGGTCGCTCGGCCGCACGTGGGGTCAGATCGGCGGGACGGACATGGGAATGCTCGCGCGGATCGAGGAGCTCGCGATGCGCGTCCTCGAGGCCGATCCCGCGATCGCGGACGCCCACCACGTCATCGGCTTCGTCCGCTCGCAGGCCGGCGAGCTCGTGGCCGCGGTGCGGGCCGAGCAGGAGTGCCTTCGCCTCGCGCCGCTCCACGCCGAGGCCCACCAGTTCCTCGGGAGCCTCCTGTGCGACTCGCTCCACATCGACGAGGGGGTCCGCCGCCTCGAGCTCGCGGCCCGCCTCGAGCCGCGCGACGGCGTGACGACCGTGCGCCGCTTGACGGTGCTCGCGCTGCTCGGCGAAGAGAAGCGCGCGCGAGAGCTCCTCGCCGAGGCGGACGCTGCGAGCGGCCCGCTGTCGACGGTCGTCTTCAAGCAGTTCGCCGGGTTCTGGTGGAACGACAAGGCGATGGCGGCCGAGGTCGCCGATCTGATCGAGAAGGCTGCGGCCGGCGCGTCGTGGGCGCGATCGATCGGCATCCTGCGGGCGTTCGCGCGGGGCGAGTACGAGCCGACGGCGGTCGAGGAGTTCGCGCAGCTGACGAGCCCGCGCGTCGGGCAACGCCACCGGTGCTTGATGCACGAGAAGGCCGCCGAGTACTTCGCGCTCTGGGACGAGAGAGAAGCAGCGCTCGCGCACGTCGAGGCCGCCGCCCGCCTGCCGTTCACGGACCTGCTCTGGATGGACCGCTGCCCGACGCTCGGCAGCGTGCGCGGCGATCCACGCTTCGCCGAGGCGCGCGCCGTCGTGGCCGCGCGCGTGGTCGACCTGTGGGGGACGGTCGCCTAGAGCAGAAGTCACTTGATTGGGCATGCCGACACGGCACGTGCCGGTCCCGCCGGAGACTTCACGCTGCCGCTTGTTGGCAACCAGCGTGGCGCGAGGCCATCAACTCAAGTGGTCTGCCGACTAGGACCCCTCCTTGCCGAGGCGCCGTCCACCGGCGTCCACCCCGAAGCTCGCGTTGCGGCTTTCCGAGGTGCGCCAGAGCGCGGCTCAGCCGTATTTACGGGGCGGATTGACCCGTGCTCCCGAGCTGGCGGTGAGGGCGCGTGAGGCGTTGCCGTCCCTGAGGCAGGCTCGCTACAATGAGAGCAGCGTGCTCGAAGCACGTGGGAGCAGGAACACCAACCACGTCGGCGGGGCGGGACGGCGGCCGCAGGCGACGATGTCCGAGACCGAAGCAGAAGTCTGTGTGGATTGCGGGAAGCACGCGCCCCCGACGGACACCAACTACACGTTGATCAGCCAGCGCTACGGCTGGCGACTCCTCCGCGAGCGCCTCGCCAACAACGACTACCGCGTCGAGTGGCGGTGCCCCGAGTGCTGGCGCGCCTACAAAGAAGCTCACGGCATGCCGGCCAGCTCGCCACGGCCCACGCGCAAGTGACCGCGTCGACTAACCTCCGTGGCGGAACTTCGCGCACGGATCGTCGTCGTCGACGCGCGGCGTGAAGACGAGAAAGCTCGCGGGTTCATCGGCTGCATACCCGGACGGCTCGCTCGCGCCGTTCACCTCGACGAACGAGACCGTCACCGCGCGCGCGCTGGGCTCGAGCGCGGCCAGGTAGTACGGCACGCCGCGATCTCCGCGCGTGTGGCCGTTGCCCGCGACGAGCA
>DATIQP010000578.1:0-2447 GCA_035470765.1 Polyangiaceae bacterium
GAGGAACTCGTCGAGCGCCGCGATGCCCGCGCCGCTCACGGCCTGGTAGGTGCTCACGGTCGCCGCGGCGAGGCCGAAGCGGCGCTGCAGCGGCCCCATCGCGAGCGCGAACGGGATGGTGGTGCAGTTCGGGTTGGCGACCAGCCGCACGTCCTCGCGAACCTCCGCGGTGTTCACGCCCGCGACGACGAGCGGCACCTTGGGGTCGAGCCGGTAGGTGTTGCTCTTGTCGACGACGCGGTAGCCCAGCTCGAGGAGGCGGGGCACGTAGCGCTTGCTGTGATCGTCGTCGAGCGCGACCAGCGCGAGGTCTCCGCGCGGCGCGTCCGCGCCCTCGAGGTGCGACGCCGCGCGCACGTTCAGCGCCTTGCCGTGGTGATCGAGGGTCTGGTCCCGGCTCGCGTACAGGAAGAGCTCCGCGCCAGGCCACGCGCGCTCGGCGAGCTCGATGCTCTCGCGACCCACGAGCCCGGTGGCGCCCAGAATGCAAATCCGCATGGCCGTTTCCTTATCACAGAGCCTCACCCAAACCACTTTCGCGATGGCCTGGCGTGTGGCACAAGCGTCCATGGCGGCGACGCCCGCCAAACAGGTAACCATGGCCACCGTTCCGATGGACCCCAACAAGGTCGCCGCCTGCCGAGGGCTCGCGGCCGACGTCGCGAGCGACGTGCAGCGCTACATCGACCGCCACACGACGGTCGGCGTCGAGCGGACGGTGCTGCGCGCCCTCGGCGCCGAGGGCACCGACGACCAGGGCGCGCCGCTGGTCAACCTCGCCGTCGACCGCTGCCACCAGGCCGGCCAGCTCGGCCGCGGCATTTCGTTCTTCCTCGGCCGAGCCCTCCTCGCCGGCGCCAAGGACGTGCAGGACGCCACCGAGCGGCTCGCCTTCGCGCCCGAGGCGGACCGCGGCGAGGGCGGCCCCACCCTGGAGCAAGCCCGCGCCGCGCTCGAGCCGCACGTCGCCGCGGCGCTGGCCCGCATCGACCGCGCGCGCGAGCAGCGCGAAGCGCTCAAGGCCCGCGTCGCCGCCGGCCCCAACCCGCTCCGCTACGTCATCGTCGCCACGGGCAACATCTACGACGACGCGCTCCAGGCCAAGGCCGCCGCCTTCGCCGGCGCCGACATCATCGCCGTCATCCGCGCCACCGCGCAGTCGCTCCTCGACTACGTGCCCCAGGGCGCGACGACCGAGGGCTACGGCGGCACCTTCGCGACGCAGGAGAACTTCCGCATCGTCCGCAACGCCGTCGAGGAGGCCACGCAGGAGTACGGCCGCTACATCCACCAGACGAACTACTCGAGCGGCCTCTGCATGGCCGAGATCGCGTGGATGGCCGCCGTCGAGCGGCTCGACATGCTCCTCAACGACGCGATGTACGGGATCCTGTTCCGCGACATCAACATGTGCCGGACGTTCGTCGATCAGTACGTCTCGCGTCGGCTCATCGCGCGGAGCGGCATCGTCATCAACACCGGCGAGGACAACTACCTCACCACCGCGGACGCCGTCGAGAAGGCCCACACGGTGCTCGCGAGCCAGTTCATCAACGAGGCCTTCGCCCTGCGCGCCGGCCTGCGCGAGGAGCAGATGGGCCTCGGCCACGCCTTCGAGATCAACCCCTGGCTCGAGGACAGCTTCCTTCTCGAAATCGCCCAGGCCCAGCTCGTTCGCCAGATCTTCGACCGCCACCCCATCAAGTGGATGCCGCCGACGAAGTTCAAGACCGGCGACGTCTTCCAGAGCCACGTCCACGACGCGATGTTCAACCTGGTCGGCATCACGACGAACCAGTCCATCGAGCTCCTCGGGATGTTCAGCGAGGCCATCCACAACCCGATGCTCATGGACCGCTACCTGTCGCTGAAGGCGACCAAGTACGTGTTCTCCACGGCCAAGCACCTCGGCGAAGAGATCGAGTTCAAGCCGAACGGCCGCGTCGCGCAGCGCGCCGTCCAGGTCTTGGACGAGGCGCACACGCTGCTGCAAGAGGTCCAGCGAGAGGGCATCTGGGACGCGATCGCCCGCGGCGCCTTCGCGGACGTGAAGCGCACGCGCGACGGCGGCAAGGGCTTCTCTGGCGTCACCGAGCGCGCCGCCGACTACCTGAACCCGCTCCTCGTGGCGCTGGAGCGCTGAGCTTTCACGGCAGCGGCTCCAAGCTGCAGCGATCCAGCACCGCCTCGATGTGACCGCCCGTCGCCGCGTACTCGACGAAGAAGCCGCGGACGCGTGCCGTCGCACCGGGGGCCAACTTCGTCGCGACGGCGTCGGGTTGCGTGAAGTAGCAGGTGACGACGTCCAGCGACGGATGCTCGGGGTCGCGGATCTGGACGTACGGGTGGGCGACGTCGGCCTCCGTCGCGGGCGTCTCCACCCAGCGGCCGTCGGTGCGACCCGAGCCATGCTCCATCTTCTTCTCTCCGGTCGACACCACGACGCC
>DATIQP010000579.1:0-10327 GCA_035470765.1 Polyangiaceae bacterium
ACGCCGGCTCTCTTTGGGACGAGATGAGCTTCCAGAGCGTGGGGGCATGACCCGCGCGGAGCATGTCGTCGAACGACGCCTCGCAAATGGCGAGGGCCTGTTCGCGCTCGCCCCATTCGATCGACAGACGCAGCGCCTCCACCGCCTCGGACGGGCCGGACGACGCGAGCGCCACGACGGCGCGCCTGCGCGTGGTTTCGCGGCTCGACGTCGCGAGCCACTCCACTGCCCACGGCCGCGCCGCCTCGTGGAGCCGGTGGCCTCCGGCGACCTCCTCGACCAGACCTCGGTGCCCGAGCTCCGCCAGGGCCGCGCGCACGTCCGCACCTGCGGCGCGCTCGATGGCCACTCCGGCGATCGGTCGCTCGACCAGCGAGAGCACCTCGAGCACGGTGCGTCCGAGGTCGTCCACGCCCTCGAGCGGCTCGTCGCGCCCATCGGACGGAGCGCCGACGAGCCGGCGCAGCTTCCAGGGCGAGCCGGCCGCATCCTGGGCGATCTCCTCGGCGCGCCCGCGCGCGAGGCGCGGGTCGACGAGGCGAGCGATCTGGACGAGGTGACGTTCGCCGAGCGGCCCGAGCGAGATCATCTGACCCACGAGCTCCGGGACGGCGAGAGGGACGCGACTCGTCACGAGCCAGGTCGATCGCCGCGCGTAGCGAGCGATCGACTGCAGCACGGACCCCACCGCAGGCAGCCCGTGGTGCAGGTCGTCCAGCAGGATGATGGCCTCGTGCGCCTCGGCGAGGTCGATCGCGACACTGGTCAGCTCGGCGTCGGTCCCACGAGGCATCGCGACCTCTTCGCGTCCGAAGTGCTCGAGCGCCTGCACGACGTCGAAGAGCGTCTGCCGCAGCGGCTGCGAGGCGCGAAGGCTCACCATCACCGCGCGGGAGGCGCGGTCGGCGAAGACCCCGTGAATGGCCGCGAACGCGAGCGCGGTCTTGCCGAGCCCGCCGGCGCCGCAGAGCGCCACGACCGGCCCCCGGCGCGCCGCGGCCTTGATCGCGCGGAGCTCGTCGCGCCTTCCGACGAACGTGGCCGGCGCGTTCGGCACGCGGTAGGCGAGCGGTACCGAGGTCTTCCGCTTCACGTGGTCATTCTACGATTTCACGCGTCGAAGGTGACGACGACGGGGGCGTGATCGCTCGTGCCGAACTCCCGCAGGACGCGGTGCGACGTGGCCCGACCGGCCAGCTCGGGCGGACAGAGGACGTAGTCGATGCGCCAGCCGACGTTGCGCTGCCGGGAGTCCTTCCAGTAGGGCCACCAGGTGAACAGCTCCTTGTCGTCCGGGGCCAGCGCGCGGCCGACGTCGACGAGCCGCACGGCCGGGTCGGACGCGACGAACAGCTGGTCGAAGAGCGCCCGTTCCTCGGCGCGCTGCCCGATCGCGTCGGGCTTGCGCTGGCTGCGGTGGACGTCCGCGGCGGCGCGGGCCACGTTCAGGTCGCCGGCGATGACGAAGGTCTTGCCCGAGAGCGCGGGCGGGTAGCTCGCGAGCTGCTCGAGGAAATGGAGCTTGGCCGGGTAGTCCTTGCCTCCGTTCGGGACGTACATCGAGACGAAGACCCACTCGCGGCCCGTGGCGCGCTCGCGCGCGTGTGCCTCGACGACGCGCGTCTCGAAGTCGAACGGCGGGTGCGCCTCGGTCGGCCGGTCGAAGGTGGTCTTGCGCAGGTGCGCGCTCACACCGGAGTAGCCGGCCACGCCGTGCCAGAGCGAGTGATAGTCGGGCAGCCCCATCAAGCCGTAGAGCGTCGGCGGGAGCTGGTCGAGGGTGGCCTTGACCTCCTGCAGGAGCACGGCGTCGGGCCTCTCCTCGTCGAGAAGCCGCAGCAGCTCGGTCTCGCGGGCCCGGATGCCGTTCACGTTCCAAGTCACGAGCTTCATGGTCGACCCGTCGGTGATTCAGATTATGCTTCGCGCATGAGCGAAGCGAAGCCGGCTGCCCCCGCCCAGAGCGGCGGGCTGCCCACGATCGACGTGAATGAGTACGGCGGCAAGAAGGAAGGCGTGCGCCAGAGCGCCAACCGGCGCCTCTTCATGCAGCTGCTCGTCTTCGATCTGCCCGCGGCCGAGGTGGAAGACAAGCCGCGGGAGCTTGCCGCGGCGATGCGGGAGCGCAAGCTTCCCGGCGTCGTCTACGCCGACGCGAACGACCCGCGCGGCGCGGGCCTTCTGACCTGGAGCGAGGACCCTTCGATCTTCGTGCGCGGCGTGCGGCCGCTGTTCTCGAGCGTGCTTTCGCGCGCGGTGTTGCGCAACGACTTCACGATGATGGGCCGCACCTACGCGACGGGCCACGAGCCGAACCTCTTGCACTCGCTGCTCGAGCGCCCCACCGAGAACGTGCTCGACGAGCGGTTCCCCTGGCACGTCTGGTATCCGCTGCGGCGCAGCGGCGCCTTCGCGCGCCTCGAGGGCCCCGAGGTCGGCGAGCTCATGCGCGAGCATGCGATCATCGGTCACGCGTACGGCCAGCAGGAGCTTGCGACCGACGTGCGCCTCGCCTGCCACGGCCTCGACGCCAAGGACAACGAGTTCGTCATCGGCCTCGTCGGCCGCGACCTGCACCCGCTCTCGCACCTCGTCCAGGCCATGCGAAAGACCCGACAGACCAGCGAGTACATCGAACAGATGGGCCCGTTCTTCGTCGGCTTCGTGACGCACCGGGTGGCGCCATGAGGCAGGCCGTCCTCGCTCTCTCGCTCGCGCTCGTCGTGGCAGGCTGCAGCAGCAAGCCCTACACCGTCGTGCGGCAGGCGCAGCCCAACCCATTCAAGCAGCACGGCTGCACGCTCACGGTCGACCCCATCGCCTTCGACCGTCTCGTCGTCGACGGCACGCCCGAGGCGGCCTACGTCGGGCAGAAGACGCCCGAGGAGCAGGCCAAGTACGAGGACGACAAGAAGGCGATGTCGTTCGCCTTCAAGCAAGAGCTGGTGGCCAACAGCAGCGCGTCCCTCATCGCCGACGCCCCTGCCTCGGGCGGCAACGCCTTCGTCCTCAAGCCCTCGCTGACCAGCATGACCAACAGCGGCGAATTCGAGCTGGTGGTGGACATCACGGACACGAGCGGCTCGACGCTCGACGAGATCCGCGTGAAGGGCCGCTCGGCCGGGCTGCGCGGCGCGGCGGGCCCGCTGGGCCAGCACGTCGCGCGCTACCTGAAAACGCGCCTCTCCTGCGCGCGCTAAGGCAGAAGTCACTTGAACCGATCGATTCTTGACCGGGAGCTGGCGTCGACGTGCGGCAGCGAGACGCCGCGGCCGAGCCGCCGCGTTGCAGCGTCAGGCTGACCGGGAGCCTCAAGTGGTCTGCCGCTTAAGTCGCGGGCCGCCGTAGTACACTGGCAACCTCTCCATGTTGCCTGCTCCCGTCAAAAGCGCGCTCGAGGCCCTCACGGCGATCACGACCGACATCGAGCTCGGGGAGGCTGCACGCGAGCGCTGGCGCGCCGGCGCGAACGGCGTCCGAGGGGAGCAGGCGAAGCTCTCCGACGCGATGCGCGCGGCCGCCGACGAGCTCGCGGCGGCGCTTCCCGCGCTGACGAAGGCGGAGCCTGCGGCGCTCGTCGCGCTCCTCGAGAGCCCCGAGGGCGAGGTGGTCTTCGCCTGGTGTGAGGCGAGCACCTGGCGGCGTGACACTTCGATGGCGCTGGTGCTCGCGGCGGCCGCAGCGCGCCCCGCCTTCAGCGAACGCGCGGCCAAGGTGGCGCGCGAGCGCGTCGTCCTGGGGCCGCTGCTCGATGCGATCGCGTGCGCACCCCTGCTCGGCGATGGGACGAAGCTCGCGCTCCCCGAGAACGCGGAGGCGCGCGCGCGGCTCGAGATCCTCGTCTGGGAGGCCGGGGCCTGCGCGCTCGAGGTGCCGGCCCTGGGCAAGTGGATCTGGAGCTCGTCCGACACCTTCGACGCGATGATCCGGGAGCCGGCGCACGGCGCGCTGCGCGGGCGAGTCCTCGCGGCGCGGTGTCTCGAGATTGCCGTCGGCGGCATGCCGCCCATGACGGATCCGGAGCTCTCCGGACGCACGTTGCAGGCGCTGCAGCCGCTGCTCCTCCACCCGGAGCCGCTCGTGTGGGTGCACGCGGCGCGCGCGCTCGGGCGCCTGACCGGCCCGATGCAGCAGCTCGAAGGCACCGTGCTCGACTGGGTGCTCAGCGACAATCCGCTCTTGCGCCAGCGCGCGCTGACGGCCTTCGCGTCGATGCCGGCCGAGCGGCTCGCGATGCTGTCCGGCCAGCTCGCCGCGATCGTCGCCTCGCCCACGGAGGACGCCTGGGTGCTCGGCGCGATCGCCGCGGCGACGCCCCACCTCTACTTCGAGCGCAACGAGCTCTGGAAGCGCCTCGCCAAGCGCATCCTCGCCGGCGACGGAGGCGCCGTCGCGGCGCGCGCCCTCGCCCGCGGCCTCGCGACGCTCTGGCGCCGCGGAATGCGAGACGCGGCGATCGAGACGCCCCTTCGCGCGCTGCGCGAGCTCGGGCGGCAAGCTCGGCCCACCGCGCTCGACGAGGCGCGCCGCTGGATCGAGGTGATCGCGGTGACCGACACCGTCGACGGCGCCGAGCGCGACCCGCTCGATCTCGAGCTCGGCCTCGAGAACCTGGTACGCATCGCGGCGCAGTACGACGACGAGGAGGCCGACGCTCGCTCGGCACGCTTCGCGAACGCGCTCGCGCCGTCCTTCCAAGAGGCGAGACGCATCGCGCTCGGCGCGGCCCGCGCGGCCGCAGACGGGGGCGCACAACCGACTCGGACGAGCTTGCGGCAGCGCGCGGCGGCCATCAACGCGCTCGAGGGCACTGCGCGAGCGTTCGCGCTCCGCTTGTGGGCGCCGCTCCTCGCCACGCGCCCTGCCCAGGAGCCCATCGAGCAGCCGAACCTCGACGAGACGTGGAACCTCCTCTCCGCCGCGCCCGCCGAGATCCTCGACCTCGTCAAGGAACGACGAGCCGCCGAGGACCTCGTCGATCTCGACGACGAGCTCCCGCTCGAGGTGCTGGCGATCCGTCTCGGCGGCTACGCCCTCGACGCGTGCGGAGAGGACTCCGAGCTCGGTCGGGGCCGCGGGCCGACGGCGCACGCGACGTGCCGCTGGCTACGAAAGATCGAGGGGCTCGCCGACGGATCTCGCGACATGACCCCGCACCTCGAGAGCGCGCTCTCCACGCTCTTCTGGCGGCTCGTCGACACGACACGCGGAACGGCGCTCGGCGAGGTCGACGACGTCGAGTGGCTCGGGCCGTTCGCCGCGTGGTGGGGTCTCGTCATCGATCGGCCCGCGATGCTCCTGCAGCTGGGGACAGCGCTCCCGATGATGGCGGCGGGCGCGCTCGAGAAGTGCTGCACGCAGGCCGACGCGCTCCGCGCCGCCGTGTCGAACGGCGCGGCCGATGGCGCGTGGGGTCCCGCGGCCGCGGAGGCGATCGCGTCGCTGCACGCGCAGGGCACCGAGCTCGCGAGCGCGCTGCAGGGCCTCGCACGGGCGCTCGCGTCTTTTGGAGCGGCGGGCGGAGCGCTCCCCAACCTCGAAGCGCTGTGCACCGAGCTCGTGCTCGCGGGCGACCGCATGCAGGCCGCGCTCGCCGATCCGGTCAAGGCATTGCACGCGCCGATCGAAGAGGACGACGCGGACTCGCTGCGACGCAAGGCCACCGAGAACGCGCCGCGCGTGGCCGCCCTCGTGGCCCGCGCCATCCGCGCGCGCGAGCCGTCGATGATCGACGTGTGGCTCGCGTCGCTCGGGCCAGTGACGAGCGGCCTGCTCGAGGCTGCGGTGCGGGGAGCGATCCGCCGGACGCCGCCTGCCCCGCCACAGCCGAAGAAGGTGGAGCCGAAGCTCATCGAGGGCTACGAGCTCATCAAACCGCTGGGCGAAGGCGGGATCGGGACGGTGTGGCTCGTGCGCAAGCCCGGTGCGGACCGCTACTTCGTCCTGAAGATCCCGAAGGCGGAGGCCCTGCAGAACGCCAACGACGTCGAGCGCGAAGGCATCCTCAAGTCGTTCATCGAGGAGGCGAACGCGCTCGCGGGCATGTACCACCCCAACGTCGCGAACATCATCGATCGCGGCGTGTCGAGCAACATCCCGTTCCTCGTGCTCGAGTACCTCATCGGCGCCGACCTGAAGCAGTACTCGGACGCGCACCGCATGTCGCTCTACGAGCTGCGGCAGGTCGTGGTCGAGGCGTGCGCGGGGCTCGCCGCGCTGCACGGCGCGGGCCTGGTCCATCGCGACATCAAGCCCGCCAACCTTTGGCTGCGCCTCCCGCTCGCCGGAGGCGTGAGGTTCGACCCCGCGAAGCACCGCGATCCGGCGCTCGCCACGCCCCTCGCGACGGTCGTCATCGACTTCGGCATGGTGCGCGCCATCCGCGTCCCGCAGAACGCCGCGGGGCGCTTCGTCGCCGGCACGCCTGGCTACATCGCGCCCGAGCAGGTGCTCGATCCCGTCGAGCTCGATCCACGCTCGGACGTCTACGCCCTCGCGGGGACGATCTACAACGTGACGATGGGGCGATCGTTCTTCGACGACATCCAGAGCCCGCGCGATCGCATCATCGCGCACATGCGTCAGGACCCGTTCGAGGACCCGGAGCGGCTGCGCGGCTGGCCGGTCGCGATCGCAAAGCTCCTCCGCGCGGCCACGGCGCTCGAGCCGAAGGACCGGCCGAGCCCGCTCGAGTTCGGCCGAGAGTTCGCGGCGGCGCTATAAACCGGGCGCCGAGCCCGCCCGCGCGACGTCCTTGTTCTGAAAGCGGAGACTCTTCGGTACACTCCAAAAGGTAATGCCGAAACCGGAGGAGGAGCTTCGGGAGAGCTGGTTCGGGAAGCGCGCCCACGTTTCCGAGCCGCCCCTGAGCCTGCCGCCGCCCCGGCCGCGCGGGAGGGCGGCCTCGTCGACGTTCGCTCTCGGTGTGGTGGCGGGAGCCATCGGCGGAGGCGTCGCTCTGCTCCTCGCTGGGCAGATGACGCACAGATTCGGGCCCGCCGTCGACATCGCGCAGGCGGTGGGTCGCGTCCTCGGCCGCGGGGCCGAGTCCGGCCTCGCGGTCGCGGGCCTGGCGGGGGCGCTCCTCGGCGGGCTGCTCGCGCTCACCATGCAGAACGCGCGCCGCTGGATCGGGCGATTGATCTTCGCGTCGACGGCGAGCGTCGCGCTCTGGTTCTTGGTGCACGTCGCGCTCGTGGCGCGCCACCGCGCGACGTTGCCGCTCGTGCCGATGTTGGTTGGGGTGGCCGCCTACGGCGCGTGCGTCGCGTTCGTTCCTGCCTCGCGCACGACGAGGACCGATCGATCCGCGTGATTGACGACCTTCGAGGCGGTCGTGCCGAGCACGCGATCGAGCCCGTGGTAGCCGTGGGAGCCGATCACGAGGAGGTCGGCGTCGTATTCACGAGCGGCCTTGCAGATCGCCCACCACGCCACGCCGACGCCCGTCGCGACGCCGTCGCGGTGCTCAGCCGGGACCTGGCGCTCCAACGTCCCCTCGAGCTCGATGCGCGCGCGCTCGGTGAGGATCCGTTCGAGACCGCCGGGCGGGAATTCGCGGAAGAGATCTCCGGGCACCTCTGGCTGAATGGGGACGGCGCGGAAGAGGCGTATCTTGGCGCCGGTGCTGCGCGCGAGCTCGACGGCTCGAGCGAGCACCATGGACGCGCGAAGAGAGCCGTCGACCGCGACGAGCAGACGCTTCATCGTGGATGGACGATGCAATCCAGGTGCCGCGCGCGCGAACGGCCGCGCTTGCCGCGGTCGATCCCCCCGGCCACACTTAAACGTGCGCCCTTCTGTCCTCGTCGTCGTGGTCACGGCGATTCTCGGCGCGGGTTGCCTGCAAGGCAGCGCGCGATCGCCGAGCGACGAGGACGAAGAGGACGCAGGAGCGCCGGGGACGTCGATGCCGCCGACCCTGGTCGATCAAGTGCCGCCCGCGCCCCCTCCTCCGCCCCTATTCGGTCGGAACTGATCCCCGGTGCGCTGAGACAGCCGCGCCTCTGAGTGGCACGCCCCGGCACGTCGCGGAGCAAACGGCTACGGGCAAGACTCGGGACGAAGGGCCTGGACCGTGGCACGAGGCGTGCTCTTCTCGTGGGCATGCACCTTCGCACCGAGATCGCGTTCATCGCTTCCCTCGCCGGCGCCTGGCTCCCCGCGTGCGGGTCCGATTGCCCGCACACGGTCGTGGACAAGTCGAGCACCGTTCCCGTCGACTCCGCCTCCGCCTGCTCGCTCGCCACCAAGGTCAACGGCTTCACGGGCACCATCACCGACACGACGGTCTGCCAGCAGGCTTGCAACGACACCACCATCACCGAGTGCTTCCTGCCCTACGGCTACGTCCAGCAGGCGCAGCAGACCCCTGACGGCGGTGTCACATGTCCGCCCCTGCCCGACGGCGGAACGACCATCGACTTGACCTGCGAGGTGACGCACACCGAGGGCACGATGTCGAGCGGCTGCCCGGTCGCGGGGCGCTGGCCCCGGGGCCTGGAGCGGCCTGCGCCCGTGCTGGAAGGCTCCTCGGCGCTCGGGAGCTACTTCGCGGAGTGCGCGCTGCTCGAGGCCGCGGCCGTCCTGGCCTTCGAGCGGCTGGCGCGCGAGCTCCGAGCCCACGGTGCGCCCGACGAGCTCGTGCGAGCGGCCCAGAGCGCGGCGGAGGACGAGAAGCGCCACGCCCGCGACGTCGGCCGCATCGCGTCGTCGTGGGGCGCGGAGCCGGCCGCGGTCGCGCTGCCCGGAGGCGAGGTGCGCTCGCTCTTCGACGTCGCGCGCGAGAACGTGATGGAAGGCGTCGTGCGCGAGACGTACGGCGCGGCCCTCGTGACGTTCCGCGCGGCGCACGCGGCCGATGGATTGGTTCGCGAGGTCGAGCGATCGCTGGTCGCGGACGAGACGGCGCACGCCGAGCTCTCGTGGGCGCTCGACGGCTGTGCGCGCTCTCGCCTCGACGCCGAGCAGCGCCGCGCGCTCGATCACGCGCGGAGCGAGGCCATCACCGAGCTGCGCTCGGCGCTCGAGCGCGAGCCGGACGCGGTCCTGGTCGAGCGAGCCGGCGTACCGGGCCGCGCTGCCGCCCTCGCGATGGTGGACCTGCTCGAGCAGCGCGTGTGGCGACAGGCCGCATGACTCACCTCGCGGAGAGGTAGTCGCCCGTCAGGCGATCCAGGTCTCGTGGTACCCCGCGACCTCCACGTTCGCCGCCTGCGCCGTCGGCAGGAGCGGCTTGAACGTGTCGCACATCACCGCGAGCTCGTCAGTCCGCGTCGTACCGATGCTCCCCTCGTATGCGCCCGGGTGCGGGCCGTGCGCGATGCCCGCAGGGTGCAGCGAGATGCACCCCGGCCCGACGCCGCGACGGCTCGTGAAGTTGCCGCGCAGGTAGAGGATGATCTCGTCGCAGTCGACGCTCGAGTGCGGGTACGGGCACGGGATCGCCTGCGGGTGGAAGTCGACGACGCGCGGGACGAACGAGCACACGAGGAAGCCCGGCGACGCGAACGTGGAGTGGACCGTCGGCGGCAGGTGCACGAGGCCCGTCTTCGGCTGGTATTTCTCGATCGCGAAGGCCCACGGGTAGACGAAGCCATCCCAGCCCACGACGTCCATCGGCGGGTTCGCGAGCGTGTACCGCGAGAACACGCCGCCCTTCTTGACGAGCAGCTGGCGCGGGCCCTCGGTGACGTGCTCCGGCGTGGCGATCGGGCCCTCGGGGTGGACGAAATCGCGATGCGTGTAGGGCGCATCCATCCGGAGCTGGCCCACGGGGTTGCGGAAATCGGCGGGAATCATGACGCCGTCCGGCGCCTCGAAGATCATCGCGCGGAGCTCGCCGCCCGCGAGCACGTGCCAGCGGTGGATCATCGCGTGGGGCACCCAGACGTAGTCGCCCGCCTTCACGGTGAGCCAGCCGCACGGCGACTCGAGGCGCGCGTTGCCCTCCTGCACGAACCAGAGCTCGTCGCCGTCGCCGTTGGCGAAGTACGAGTCGTCCGTCTCGGTGGCGCGGAGCAGCTGCACCGTCACGTCGCGGTTGAACAGCACGGGCACGCGGCGGTCGATCGGCTGGCCGCCCCTCGGGATCAGGTTCGAGTCGTACATGCGCCGGCGCAACGGGCGGAGCGCGTCCTCGGCGACGACGGGCGCGGGGAAGCCGCGGTCGCTCACGGCGACCTCCGTGGACGGCGTCACGGGGTGGCGGTGGTAGAAGTACGTGAAGGGGCCGCCGAAGCCCCCGCGCGTGAACATCTCCTCGTAGAAGAGCTTGCCCGCGTCGTCGCGGAACGCGGTGTGCGGCTTCGGCGGGAGGATGCCCGAG
>DATIQP010000580.1:0-3725 GCA_035470765.1 Polyangiaceae bacterium
GGACGCCCGCGGCGCACGGCGGCCTCTCCCCCGAGCAGATCCGCCGCGTCGTCATGGCCCACCAGGGCGCGCTCCGCGCCTGCTACGACAGCGAGCTCGCGCGCAACCCGCAGCTTCGCGGCGGCGTGACGATGACCTGGAACATCGAGCCGGGAGGCACCGTGACGCGCGCGTCGGTCGCGAGCTCGACGATCGGCAACGCCCGCGTCGAGGGTTGCGTCCAGCGGCAGGTCAAGTCGTGGCACTTCCCGGTGAGCGAGTCGCCGACCGACGTCGCGGCGTATCCCTTCAAATTCGGCATCGGCGGCTGAGATCCGGGGCGCCGGATCGCGTGTTGACGAGAGCTCCGGCAGGCGCATAACGTTCCGGCGATCCATGCTTCGCCACGCCCTCTGCCTCCTGTTGGTCACGGCATGCGGCGGCGCGGCGGAGGAGGCGGGAACCGTGCACGAGTCGCCTCGCCTCGCCTCGACCAAGCCCCGCCCGACGCGCTTGCTCGACTACGCTCCGGCGCCGGAGACGCACCTCGACGAAGCGCTCATCCGCGCCCTCGCCGAGACCCACTCGTTTCGCTCCGGCACGCCGCGCAACGGCGTCATCACGCCCGACGGGCGCGCGATCCTCTTCCTCCGCGCCGAGGCGCGGAAGTCGGCCCAGGCCCTCTACAAGCTCGACATCGCGACCGGCCGCCTGATGCGGCTGTGCGGCGCCGACGAGGTGTACAAGAACCCCAACCAGCTCTCGGCGGCCGACCGGGAGCGGCGCGAGCGCCTCCGCCAGACCGCGACCGGCTTCACCTCGTTCGAGCTGACTCCCGACGGCCTGGCGATCCTGCTGCCGCTCGCGGGCCACCTCTTCGTCTTCGATCGCATGACGGGCAACGTGCGCGAGCTGCCGGTCGACGGCGCCTTCGACCCGCACCTGTCGCCCGACGGCAAGCGCGTCGCCTACGTCCGCGAGAACGACGTGCGCATCCTCGACATGGACGGCAGGAGCCCGGAGGCGAGCCTCACGCGCGGCGGAACCGAGAAGGTCCCGCACGGCATGGCGGAGTTCATCGCGCAGGAGGAGTTCGACCGCGAGCGCGGCTTCTGGTTCGCGCCGGACGGCAAGCACATCGCCTTCGAGGAGGCCGATCAGACCGGCGTCGAGGCGCTGAGCATCGCCGACCCCGCCCACCCCGAGCGCGAGCCGGACAGGGCCTACTACCCGCGCGCGGGCAAGAACAACGCGGTCGTGCGGCTCGGCATCGTCGCCACGCAGCCGCTCAGCCCCACGACGTGGGTCGAGTGGGACCGGAAGAAGTTCCCCTACGTCGCCACCGTGCGCTGGGACGACGGCGCGCCGCTCACCCTCTACGTCCTCGATCGCGAGCAGAAGACCGGCCAGCTCCTCTCGGTCGACGAGAAGACCGGCAAGACGCGCGAGCTGCTCACCGAGCACGACGAGGCCTTCCTCAACGTGGACACGAGCGTGCCGCGCTGGACGGCGGACGGAAAATCGTTCGTCTGGTCGACGGAGCGCAACGGCTCGTGGGAGCTCGAGGTCCGCGAGGCCTACGGCAACATCACCGCGCCGCGCACCCTCCTCGCTCCCGGCCAGGGCTATCGGCGCGTCCTCGATCTCGACTCCGACAAGAAGCAGGTCGTCGTCGAGGAGAGCGCGGAGCCGAGCGAGCAATCGGTGTGGGTGGTGCCGCTCGCCGGCGGCGTCCCGGCGCAGATCGGTCCGAGTGGCGGCGTCGTGACCGGCAGCTTCGGCAAGTACCACGACTCGTTCGTCGCCACCGTCGGCACGCCCACCGCGTACCCGCGCTTCGAGGTGCTCGACACGAAGGGCAAGCAGCTCGCCCAGCTCCCGAGCGTCGCCGAGAGCCCCCCGTGGGTGCCGCAGCTCGAGCTGCGCAAGGTCGGCGGCGACTCCTACCGCGTCGCGGTCGTGCGGCCACACGGCTTCGTGGCCGGGCACAAGTACCCCGTGATCGACGCGGCCTACGGCGGGCCCGGCGTGAACCTCGTCACGGCCGACGCGGTGCACTTCATCCGCGCGCAGATGATGGCCGACGCGACGGGCGCCATCGTCGTCTCCATCGACGCGCGGGGCACGCCCTTCCGGGACCGCGCGTGGGAGCGTGCGATCGCGGGCAAGCTCGCGAGCGTGCCCATCGAGGGCCACATCGAGGCGCTGCGCGCGCTCGGCGCGCAGGTGCCGGAGCTCGATCTGTCGCGCGTCGGCGTCTACGGCTGGTCGTTCGGCGGCTTCTTCGCCGCCGCCGCCGTGCTCTCCCACCCGGAGATGTACAAGGCCGCCGTCGCCGGCGCGCCGCCCTCCGACTGGCACGACTACGACACGGCGTACACCGAGCGCTACCTCGGCCTGCCCTCGCCGCTCGATCCGAAGGGCGACGCGGTCTACGCGCAGTCGTCGCTGATCGAGATGACGGCGCATGCGCCCGTGCCGCGGCCGCTGCTCTTGATGCACGGCACCGCCGACGACAACGTCTACTTCGCGAGCTCGCTCAAGCTCGCCGAGGCGCTCGCCCGCGCCAACAGGCCGTTCACGTTCATCCCACTCGTCGGCCAGACGCACCTGGTCGCCGACCCGGCGCGCTCCGCCGTCGAGTGGGAGAAGACGGCGGAGTTCCTCCACGACAAGCTCGCCGCGCCGCATCCGGCGGCCTCCCAATCGGCGGCTCCACGGCCCGCCGGGCCTTCTGAGCCCGATTCCGACCGGAAATGACCACTCGCGTCGTCGTCGTCGGGACGGGGAGCATGGGCGAGCGCCACGCGCGCGTCTTCGCCGCGACCCCGGGCGCCGTCCTCGCAGGCGTCTACGACGTCGACCCCGCACGCGCTCAGTCGGTGGCGGCGCGTTGGGGCGCGAGCGCCTTCCTGTCGCTCGACGCCGCGATCGAGCGCGCCGACCTGGTCGTCCTCGCGACGCCCAGCGAGCTCCACGAGGCGCAGGCGCGCCACGCGATCCTCCGACGGCGCCACGTCCTGGTCGAGAAGCCGATGTGCTCCACCGGCGCGCGCGCGCGCGAGCTGTGCGAGCTCGCCGCCGACGCAGGCGTCCACCTGCTCGTCGGCCACTCGGAGCGCTTCAACCCCGTGGTGCGCGCGCTCTTCGCCGCCACCCAAGGCGACCCTGCGCTCCGGATCGAGACGCGCCGGCACGGCACCGCGCGCCCGTCGCGCGAGGAGATCTGCCTCAACCTCGCGGTGCACGACGTGGACCTCGCGGCCGTATTGTTCCGCGACGACGTCGAGCTGGCCCACGCCTCGGGCCGCTCGGACCGCGCCGAGCTCTTCGTCCGCAGCGGCGCCGGCCAGGAGGCGCGCGTCGAGGTGAGCCACGGCGCGCGGCGCGCGCGGACGGTTCGCGTGCAGACCGCATGTTTCGTGTACGAGGGCGACCTGCTCGCGTGCTCTCTCACCCGGGAGGACGCCGAAGGCCGCGGCGCCTCGATGGATCTCGACGACGCCGAGCCGCTCGCGCTGCAGGCCGCCGCGGCGATCGCCGCCCTCGCGAACCGACCCAGCGCCATCGCGACGGGCGACGACGGCGCGCGCGCCGTGTGGGTCGCCGAGCGCGCGCTCGCGGAACAGGAGCGCGTCTCCGCGGCCGAGTGACCTGGCGAGTGCTAGGCTCCGATCCATGAGGGTCGGGGTGCTTCGCTTGGTCTTGGTCGTGGGGGTGTCGGCGGCGGTGGCGCGCTGCGGCGG
>DATIQP010000581.1:0-10810 GCA_035470765.1 Polyangiaceae bacterium
CGCCTTGTCGAGCACGAGGCGCACCACGGCGGGGGTGAGCTTCGGGTGCCGCACGAGCGAGCGCGGGCGCGCCTTGTCGGCCGAGAGCCACCCGAGCTGCTCGAGCAGCTCGTTGGCGATGGCGCGGTCCATGTCGTCGCCCCCGAGCTGGCTGTCGCCGCCGGTCGACTTCACCTGGAAGACGCCGTCCTCGAGGAGCAACACCGTCACGTCGAACGTGCCGCCGCCGAGATCGTAGACCACGAAGTGGCCGTTGGTCTTCGTCTGGAGCCCGTACGCGAGCGCCGCCGCCGTCGGCTCGTTGAGCAAGCGCAGGACCTCGAGCCCTGCGAGGCGCGCCGCGTCCTTCGTCGCCTGCCGCTGCGCGTCGTCGAAGTACGCCGGCACGGTGATCACCGCGCCGCCGATCCGCCCGAGCTCGTCCTCCGCGCGCTTCTTCAGCTCGCGCAGGATGTCCGCGCTCACCTCGACGGGCGTCAGCCCCTGCCCGCGCACCTTGAAGCGCACGACGTTCGCCTCGCCCTCCTTGGCGGGCTCGAACTCGTACGGTCCGAGCCGGTGCGTCTCGGGATCGTCGGCGCCGCGCCCCATGAAGCGCTTCACGCTCACGATCGTCTCGCGCGGGTGCTCCTGCGCCAGGGCGATCGCCGGAGTGCCCACGAGGGGGTGCCCCTCCGAGGTCTTCTCGGCGTACGACACCACGCTCGGGAGGAGGACCTCGCCGTTGCAGTCGGCGATGGCCGCCGGCTTCTCGTTGCGCACGCACGCGACGAGCGAGTTCGTCGTGCCCAGATCGATGCCGATGGGCTTGGGGGCCGCCTTGGGGTCGAAGATCTCGAAGAGCATGACTACGGCCCGGCCAGCTCTTCCTCGATCGCGCTCGCTTCTTCCAGGAAGCGCCGGAAGAATCGCAGCTCGCCGAGCTTGGGCAGCGCCGCCCTGGCCGAGTCGAGCCGCACGCCCGAGCGAAGCGAGGGACCGGTCGCCGACGAGAAGGCCTCGCCGAGCTCACGGGCGAGGACCGCCTCCGCCTTCGACTTGCGCGCCTCCATCTCCTCCGAGAGCGCGCGCACCTTGCCGAGGTCACGGCTGGCCTTCGCGTCCGCGAGCGCCTCGCGCTTGTCGAGCACTTCCATGAGCAGCTCCGGGTCGGGCTTGGGCTCCTTGTCGTCGCCCACCTCGACGCCCGCCAGCGAGATGAGCGCCTCCGCGCGGCGCACCGGGTCGCGCACGACCCGCCATGCCTCGTTCACGTCCGCGGCCTTCGTGAGCGCGTCGCGCCGCTCGCTCGCGCCCGCGCCGGCGTACCGGTCCGGGTGAAGCGCGCGCGAGAGCTCGCGGTGCGCCTTCTCCGCAGCCTTCATGTCGAGATCGTATCGACGAGGCAGACCGAGGATTTCGAACGGGTCCATACTCCCCTAAACGGTGAAAGAATGGCCGCAGCCGCAGCTCGTCTTCTCGTTCGGGTTTCGGAACTTGAAGCCCTGCTGCATGAGCGTCTGCTCCCAGTCGAGCTCGGTGCCCGCGAGGAAGACGAGGCTCTTCTTGTCGACGACGACGCGCACCGGCGTGCCGTCGCTCGCGGCGTAGTCGAAGACGTAGTCCTTCGCCCGCGGCTCGCCGTCGTGGAACTCGATGACGTACGAGAAGCCCGAGCAGCCGCCGCCGCGGATGCCGAGGCGCAGCGCCGCGTTCGCCACGCCGCGCTTCTCCATCTGCTTCTTGATCATCTCCACGGCCCTCGGGGTGACGGAGATGGAAGCCCTCCCCGCCTCGCTCGCGGGCGTGCTCGTGCTCGTGGTCGTGGTCGTGCTCATGGTCACTTCGCGGCTTTGCGCGCCTCTTGCTTCTTCCTGAAATCGGCGATCGCGCTCTTGATCGCGTCCTCCGCGAGCACAGAGCAGTGGATCTTCACCGGCGGCAGGTTCAGCTCGTTGACGATGTCGACGTTCTTGATCTTCTCCGCGTCGTCGACGCTCTTGCCCTTGATCCACTCGGTCGCGAGCGACGAGCTCGCGATGGCCGAGCCGCAGCCGAACGTCTTGAACTTGGCGTCCTCGATGACGCCGTCGTCGTTGACCTTGATCTGCAGGCGCATGACGTCGCCGCAGGCGGGGGCGCCGACCAGGCCCGTGCCCACGTTCGGGTCGTCCTTGTCCAGCGTCCCGACGTTGCGCGGGTTTTCCGCGTGCTCGATTACTTTTTCCGAGTAGGCCATGGCTTCTCCTAATGCGCCGCCCACTGGACGGACTTCAAATCGATACCCTCTTTGTGCATCTCCCAGAGGGGAGACATGTCACGAAGCTGGCCAACCTTCTGGACCACGAGGTCCGCCACGTAGTCGACCTCTTCCTCGGTATTGAAGCGGCCGAGGCCGAAGCGAATGCTCGAGTGAGCGAGCTCGTCGCCCACGCCGAGCGCCCGCAGCACGTAGCTCGGCTCGAGGCTGGCCGACGTGCAGGCCGAGCCGGAGCTGACGGCGACGTCCTTGATGGCCATCATCATCCCCTCACCCTCGACGAAGTTGAACGAGAGGTTGAGGTTGCCCGGCAGCCGGTGCTCGACCGAGCCGTTGATGTAGACCTCCTCGAGCTTGTCCATGATCCGCTTGCGGAGGCGCTCGCGCAGCACGACGAGCTTGGCGCTCTCTTCCTTGCCCTCGCGCAGCAGGATCTCGCACGCCTTGCCGAAGCCGACGATGCCCGGCACGTTGAGCGTGCCCGACCGCATGCCGCGCTCGTGGCCGCCGCCGTCCATCTGCGCGACGAGGCGCACGCGCGGCTTGCTGCGCCGCACGAAGAGCGCGCCGACGCCCTTGGGGCCGTACATCTTGTGCGCAGAGATCGAGGCCAGGTCGACGTTCATCTTCTGCACGTCGAAGTCGACCTTGCCCACGCCCTGCACCGCGTCGGTGTGGAAGAGCACGCCCTTCTCGCGCGTGATCTTGCCGATCTCCTCGATCGGGTGGACGGTGCCGATCTCGTTGTTGGCGAGCATGATCGAGACGAGGATCGTCTTGTCGGTGATCGCTCGCTTCACGTCGTCGGGGTCGACGCGGCCCGTCTTGTCGACGCCGAGGTAGGTCACCTGGAAGCCGTCCTTCTCGAGGCGCTTGCACGTGTCGAGGATGGCCTTGTGCTCGGTGACGCACGTGACGATGTGGTTGCCCTTGTCCTTGTAGAACTCGGCCACGCCCTTCAGCGCGAGGTTGTCGCTCTCGGTCGCGCCGCTCGTGAAGACGATCTCCTTCTCGCTCTGCGCGCCGATGAGCTTGGCGATGCGCTCGCGGCCGTACTCGACGGCCTCCTCGGCCACCCAGCCGAAGGAGTGGCTGCGGCTCGCCGCGTTGCCGAACTTGTCGCCGAAGAAGGGAAGCATTTCCTCGAGCACGCGCGGGTCGACCGGCGTCGTCGAGTGGTTGTCCATGAAGATGGGAAGCTTGACGCTCATTGGGCAGCGCTCCTCTTTTGCGCTCGGTGAGACTGGTGCGCTCGGTGAAACGGGGGCTGGGCTCGGAAGCCGGCGACGAGCTCCGGCACGACGGTGTCGTCGCAGGGGTGGTGGTTGCAGGCGTTGCACGTGGAGAGCAGCCTGTCGGGCTCGCAGACGTCGCAGGTGTCGAGGTACTGCAGGCTGGCCTCGATCTCGCGCTCGAGCTGCTGCATGCGCCGAAGGGAGGCGCGCGTCTCCTCGAGTTTTTTCGTGTAGACCGCACGCATCTTCGTCATCGCGCGCGGCGCCGAGCCCGACTCTTCCCAGTCCTGGACCACGGTCTGGATGTCGGCCAGGCTGAAGCCCATGTCCTGAAGCTTCTGGATCCAGCGGATGCGCAGGAGGGCTTCGTTGCCGTAGAGGCGAAAACCGCCCTTGGTACGACCAATCGGTCGGAGCAATCCCAGCTCTTCGTAGAGGTGGACCGCGCGGACCGTCTTCCCGGTTTCACGAGCTAGATCACCGACTTGGAGCCTACCCAGATCGGGCGAGGCACCCTTGGCGAAAGCCGGAATGACGGGGAGGCGGATGGGCTGCGACATACCTAACGCATACGTGAGGGTTGGGTCTGCAGCTAGTTAGGACCTCCACGAGGCCCCTGTCAAGGCGGGCCGTGGACGAGGAGGCGCTCGAGGGCGGCGCGGATGTCGGCCGGGATGGGCGCCGGCCGGCGCGAGGCGCGCTCGACGAAGACGTGGACGAAGCTCCCGGAGGCGCACAGCTCCCCACCCTGGAAGATCCCGAGGTCGTAGACGACGCTCGTGCGACCGACCTTGGTCACGCGCAGGCCGGCCCGCAGCTCGTCGGGGAAGGCGGCCGAGCGGAGGTAGCGGCACTGCGACTCGACGCACACGCCGATGACGTCGCTCTTCTGGATGTCGAGCCGCCCCTCGTCGATGAGCCACCGGTTGATGACCGTGTCGAAGTACGCGTAGTAGACGACGTTGTTGACGTGGCCGTAGACGTCGTTGTCGATCCAGCGCGTCGGGATCGTCAGCGCGAAGGGGAAGTCTTTCTCCGCGAGGGTGGGCTTGTCCATGGCGTCCTGTTCCCGCTCACCAGTAGCGCATCGCGCCCGCGAAGAGCGCGTCGAGCTCGGGCTCGCCCGCGTCGCGCGGCGAGTTGGAGAGCAGGCGCTGCTGGACGATGGTGCCCTTGGTGAGCGCGCCGACGTCCGACGGACCGTAGCCGACGGCGCCGAGCCCGTTCGGAATCCGCGTCGCGCGCATCGCGGCGACGAGCGCGCCCGCCACCACCTCGCCGGCATCGGCCGGAGCCGCCCCGCGCGCGTCGGTACCGAGCAGGCCCGCCGCCTCGAGGTGACGCTCGGGGCACGCGCTCGCCGTGAAGCGGAAGACGCTCGGCGCGTTGAGGACGACCGAGACGCCGTGCGGGACCATCGGCTCCTCGCGCGGGTAGCCCGGCATCCGGAAGTCCCGCACGAGCCCCGCGACCGCGTACGCCATGCCGTGAGGGAGGTGCACGCCGGCGTTGCCGAACGCGACGCCCGCGAGGGTCGCCGCCCACGCGAGCTTCTCGCGGGCTTCCAGGTCGCTCGCGTCGGTCACCGCGCGCACGAGGTACTTGCCCGTCAGGCGCAGCGCTTCGGCGCTCCCGAGATCGCTCCACGGGTTGGCGCCCTGGCTCATCGGCCGCGCGGTGGCCGGTGCGGGGCGCGGGCGCACGCCGTAGGGGCGCGCCGTGTACGACTCGAGCGCGTGGCAGAGCACGTCGAAGCCGCTCGCCGCGACGACCTCGGGCGGCAGCGTGTGCGTACAGGTCGGGTCGACGAGTGCGAGCGACGGCCGGAGGCGCGGCGACGCGATGCCCGTCTTGGCCCCGAGCGCGAGCACGTCGCACACCGCGATGCCCGTGGTCTCGCTGCCCGTCCCGCAGGTGGTCGGGCACGCGACGTGCGGCGGCAGCGGCCCGGGCACCGGCCTGGCCGCCCCCACGGGCTTGTTCACGTAGTCGAGGAAGTCGGCCGGGTAGGTCGCGTAGAGCGACGCGGCCTTGCACGTATCGATGACCGAGCCGCCGCCCACGGAGACGTACCCGTCGGCGCGGGCCTCCTTCGCGAAGCGTGCGGCCTCGAGGAACGAGGCGTCCGTCGGCTCCACATGGACGGCGTCGAAGAGCGCTGCGTCGATGTTTGCGTCCCGCAACGATCGCCGCGCGCGCGCGACGTGCTCGAGCGACGCGAGCCGGCGGTCCGTGAAGAGCGCCACCCGCTTGCACCCGAGCGCGCGCACCTGCTCGCCGAGCTCGGCGAGGACGCCGTTGCCGAAGACGATGCGGGAGGCGTCGATCGAGAACGCCGACTCGTGGCCGTCCGCGCTCGGCGCGTAGTAGTGCCAGCAGGGCATCGACTCACTCCTTGGCGCTGCGCGCCCGCGCGCGCGCCTCTTCGCCGGACTTGAGGACGGCGTAGCGCAGGGAGCGATCGACGCGCAGCCACTCTTCGCGCACGTGCGGGGGCACGGCGTGCTGCTCGAGGACCTCCTTGAGGATGTGGTGGCGGCGGTCGAAGTGGGCCGGCAAGAGCGGCAGCGGCGCGTGTGCGTCCGGCAAGGACCGGCCCTCGTAGCGGCTCGGCCCGCCGAGGAACTTCGCGGTAAACCAGACCTGGTGCTCGATGAGCTGCTCCTTGTCCTTGCCCGCGAACAGGAAGCCAATCATCAGGTCATCGAAGAGCCGGTCGTAGAGCGTGCGCAGGACGCGCCGCAGGGCCTCTTCGCCGCCCATGTCGTCGTAGAGGGACATTGCTACTCCGCGGACCACTCGGGTTGGCAGTCTCGCGACGCGCTGGATGCCAATCGGTTCAAGCGACTTCTGCTCTAGACCGACACGTCGATGCCGGCCTGCTCCTTCACGACGCGCGACACCGTGGAGAGCAGCTCGCGGCTCGGGTCCTTCTCGTCGAACCAGGCGTCGCCGCGGTCGGGCGCGTGGACGAAGTGCCAGGCGTTGACGCCGGCGGCGAGCCAGATCTGCCGCGTCGGCCGCTGCGTGTTGACGATGCACTTCTTCCCGTTCTTGAACGTCAGCGTGAGGACGTCGCCGGAGCGCTCGCAGTCGACCTCGGCGGCGTCGACATCCTCGAACATGTCCTCGATGCGAGCGAACGTCGCATCGGCCAGCTTGAGATAGGTCTGCTCGTCCACGGGGGCCTCTTCAGTTGAGCGAGTACGGGAGCAACAGGTCGAACGGAGCGATGGTGGCGTCGAAGCTCGAGCCGTCGTCGCGGAACATCTGGTAGGTGCCGCGCATCTGCCCGCGGGGCGTCTGAAGCACGCAGCCGCTGGTGTACTCGAAGTGCTCGCCCGGCTTCAGGAGAGGCTGCTGCCCCACCACGCCCGGCCCGCGCACCTCCTCCACGCGCCCGCTGCCGTCGGTGATGATCCAGTGGCGGCTGCGCAGCTGGGCGGGCTGGGAGCCGTCGTTCTGGATGCGGACCGTGTACGCGAAGACGTACCGCCGCGCTCGCGGGGCCGACTGCTCGGGCAAGTACTGCGCCTCGACGGAGACGCGGATGCCATCGGTAACGGACACGGAGGGCGGCACGAGCGCGTTTTTGCCACGCCCGCGCGCCGTCTGCAATGAGCGCGCGTCGCGTCAGCCGGACGCGGCCGTGGAGGTGTGGGCGACGGGGCGAGGCTTGAGGTCGAGGTTTCTCGCCAGGAAGGCGTGGGTGGCCCGCCACTTCGCGCGCGCGGGCGCGCGCCAGACCATCGCGTCGAACGCATGGATCTCGCCGGGCGCCACGAAGAGCTCCGCGGGGGTGTCGAGCCGGTCGAGCACCTCCTTCAAACGGCGGCACTGAGCGAGGAACGGGTCGCGCGATCCGCAGGCGATGAAGAACGGCGGCAGCGGCCTGGTCGCGTCGGGCTGAAAGCCAGTCTCGAGGATGCGCAGCGGGCTGGCGAGCGCGTCGTGATCGGCCGCGAAGACGCGGTGGCCGAGGTACGACGACGCCGCGTCGAAGAGCGCGGTCTTGTACCAGAAGGCCAGGCGCGGGTGCGTCTCGTAGCGATCGCCGAGATCGAGGTACGGGTAGGTGGAGACCACCGCGCGCAGGCGAATGTTTGCATCATACACGCGCCGGGCGAACGGCTCGGTGAAGCGCTTGGACTGCATCACGGCGAGCGCGGTGACGAGGTTGCCCCCCGCGCTCTCGCCGGCGATGGCGAGCCGGCCGGGGTCGCCGCCGAAGCGATCCGCGTTGGCGGACACCCAGAGCAGCGCCTCCGAGACGTCCGCGAGAGGGGCCGGGTACGGGTGGCGGAGGCCCTGGCGGTAGTTGACGTTGAAGACGAGGTAGCCGCGGCGCGCGATGGCGAGCGCCATCACGCGGTGGGTGTCCTTGGAGAGCGAGGCGAACGCGCCGCCGTGCACGTACATGACGACGGGCAGCGGGCGGCTCGCCCGCATGGGCACGTAGACGTCGAGCCGGTGGTGGTGGCTGCGCGACGTGCGCGAGGTGGAATAGGGCACGTCCGGCTCGAGCAGCACGTTGTGCCGCTCGGGCTGCGCGTCGGGCAAGGCGTAACGGAGCCGTGCGAGCGCGTGGGCGGCGCGATCGACGGCGGTGTAGACGAGCGCTCCGCGCGAGAGGCGGAGCCGCTGGCCGAGGGTCAGCCGCATCGTGCCAGGCATTGTGTCAGAGCGCACGCGCGACAGCAACGAGGCGTTTACGCCGAACACCCTCGCGAACAGACGAGCTATGATGCGTGCCCCATGCTCTCCACGCCTCGCGTGTACGGATCCTGGCTACGATCGCTCGCGCGCCTGGCCCGCACGCGAGCCGGAAGCTCCGCGCTCCAGCTGGCGCTCCGCGCCGAGCTCGGCATCAACGAGCTCGCCGGGCTCCCGCACGCGGACTTCGGCCCCTACCCGCTCCACAATCGCGCCCTGTCGGCTCGGTCGCCGCGGAAGCTCGAGGACCTCAAGCTCGCGCCGCCGCGCGGAGGCTGGGCGAAGCAGAGCGTCGATTTCACTTCGGCCTACGAGGCGCGGCGCACCACGCCCGAGCGGATCCTGGCGCGCGTGCTGGAGGCCGCGCGCGAGCTCGCCGCGCGCACGCCGTCGATGGCCGTGCTGCTCGACGTCGCCGAGGACGACGCCCACGCGGACGCGGAGGCAGCCGGCGATCGCTACCGGGTCGGCGCGCCGAAGGGCCCGCTCGACGGCGTGTGCGTCGCCATCAAGGAGGAGACGTTCGTGCGCGGCCTGCCGGCGAAGGGCGGCACCTCGTTCGTCGACGGCAGCCCGCGCCCCGAGGACGCGACCGTCGTGCGCCGCTTGCGCGACGCGGGCGCGATCGTGATCGGCACCACGCCGATGACCGAGTACGGCATGACGACGCTCGGCTTCAATCCCCACCGCCAGATGCCGCGTAACCCGCATGACACGTCGCACGTCGCGGGCGGCTCGTCGACAGGCTCGGGGGTCGCGGTCGCCACGGGCCTGGTGCCGTTCGCCACCGCCGTCGACGGCGGCGGCTCGATCCGCGTCCCTTCCTCCGTCAACGGCGTCTTCGGCATCAAGCCCACGTGGGGCCGCGTCAGCCGCTCGGGCGATCTGTTCGCCGGCTCGGTCAACCACGTCGGCCCGATCGCCAACGGCACGGCGGATCTCGCGCGCGTCCTCGAGGTGATCGGCCCCCCGGACCCGCGCGATCCGGAGACCTCCGCCGCGCCGCCGCTTCCGAGCGGCTCGCTCGTGGCCGCGCTCGGGCGCGGCGTGCGAGGTCTGGTGATCGGAGTGGAAGAGGGCGAGTGGGCCGACGCGACCGACGAGGTCGCCAAGGCCGGCCGCGAGGCGCTCCACGCGCTCGAGAAGGAGGGCGCGCGGCTCAAGTCGATCAGCTCGCCGCTGATGCGCCACGCCCCCGCGGTGGGTTATCTCACGATCGCGCTCGAGACGCGCGCGGACCTCCGGCAGGAGTGGGCGGAGCACGCGGACGACATGACGCCCGATCTCCAGATCACCATGTCCGTCGTGCAGGAGTTCGGCGCCGTCGAGTTCGCAGAGGCGCTCCGGTTGCGCGCGGGGCTGCGCCGCGAGGCCGCGCGGATGCTCGGAGAGGTGGACCTGCTCGCGCTCCCCACGACGGTGGGCACGGCGCCCGAGGTGACCGACGCGCAGTTCGAGAGCGGCTTCTTGGACGCGCAGGCGCTCGCCGGGCTGTGCCGCTTCGCCTTCTTCGGCAACCTCACGGGTCTGCCGGCCGCGTCCGCGCCGGTGGGCCTCGCGAACGGCCTGCCCGTCGGCCTGCAGCTCCTGGGCGACGCCTGGGACGAGGCGACGGTCCTCGCCGCGTGCGCTCACCTCGAGCGCATCGGCGCGGCCTCCGTGCAGCGGCCGAAGGTGGCCGTCGACGTCGGGGACTTCTGACCGTCTACCCGAGGACGTTGCGCGCGATGACGATGCGCTGGACCTCGCTCGTTCCTTCGTAGATCGTCGTCACGCGCACGTCGCGCAGGTGCCGCTCGGCTGCGAACTCGCGGGTGTAGCCGTAGCCGCCGTGGATCTGCACGGCCTCGTTGCAGACGCGCACCGCCATCTCGGTTGCGAAGAGCTTCGACATGGACGCCTCGCGCGAGAACGGCAGGCCGCGCTCCTTGAGGGACGCGGCGCGCATCGACAGCAGGTGCGCCGCGTCGAGCTCGGTCTTCATGTCGGCCAGCTTCCACTGGATGGCCTGGAAGTCGGCGATGGGCCTGTCGAACTGCTTGCGGTCCTTTGCATACTGCACGCTCTCCTCGAGCGCGGCGCGGGCGATGCCGATCGCCTGCGAGCTGATGCCGATGCGGCCCCCGTCGAGGGCCATCATCGCGATGCGGAAGCCGCTGTTCAGCTCGCCGAGCAGAGCCGACTTCGGGACGCGGCAGCCGTCGAATTGCAGCGAGACGGTGTTCGATCCGCGGATGCCCATCTTGTCCTCGGCCTTGCCGATGCGCAGGCCGGGCGTCCCGCCCTCGACCAGGAAGCAAGAGATGCCGCGCGTGCCCGGCAGGCTCGCGCGGTCGCCGGTGCGGGCCCACAGGACGATGACGCCGGCGTGCGCGCCGCTCGTGATCCACTGCTTCTGCCCGTCGATCACCCACTCGTCGCCGTCGAGGCGCGCCGTCGTGCGCATGCCGCCCGGATCGCTCCCGGCTTCGGGCTCGGAGAGCGCGAACGAGCCCGCCGCGTACTCGCCGCTGGCGAGCTTCGGGTTGTGGCGCTTCTTCTGCTCGTCCGTGCCGAAGCGAGCGATGACCTCGCCCACCATGTTGGTCACGGCCATCGTCACGGCCGTCGACGCGCACGCCCG
>DATIQP010000582.1:0-5831 GCA_035470765.1 Polyangiaceae bacterium
GACGGCCTCGTCGCGGTCGATGCCGTGCACCAACCACGAAGGCTCCCGCCATGTTCCCTCGGGCTCCTCTTCGTAGCCCACGCACGACTCGACGCGGTAGCAGCCGAGGATGAGCAGGTCGCGCATGACGGCGTGGCGCCCGTCGTTGACCTTGCGCGGCAGCAGCATCGACCGTGGGTTGTAGCCGGTGAGGATGCAGAAGGGCGCGCGAAGGATCTCCGGCAGCGAGGCCGGGTCGGCGACGATGTCGCCGTCGAGCGAGACGCGCAACGGCCCATTCGCCGTCGGCAGCTCGTAGACCGTGGACATGTACTGGCGCAAAAGTGTCGGATCCATCGGATTTCTGGCTCTTCTGGGGGCTGGCCCACGCTTTCGTCTCTGTCGCGCCGAGCTCTCAGGCGTCGAACCTGTACCCCACGCCGCGCACGGTATGGAAGTGCTTCGGCTCCTGGGGGTTGATTTCGAGCTTGGCGCGGAGTTGCTGGATGAAGTTGTCGATCGTGCGGGGCGTGCCGTGGTGGCCCGGGCCCCAGACCTTGCCGAAGATGGCGTCGCGCGACAGAGCCCGGCCCCTGGCCTCGAGCAGGCACAAAAGGACGTCGAACTCCGTGGCCGTCATGTCGACGACGGCGCCCGCGCGACGTACCTCGCGCGCCTCGACGTCGACCACGACATCCGCGAAGCGGATCGGTGCCTTGGTGGAAGGGATGGGCGGCCCTCGGCGAAGAGCGGCCCGCACCCGCGCGAGCAGCTCGGCGAGGCTGAAGGGCTTGGCGACGTAGTCCTCGGCTCCGAGCTCGAGGCCGGTGACCTTGTCCATCTCGCCGGTCCGGGCGGACAGCACGATGATGGGCATCGCGAACCCCTCGCGGCGGAGCGTCTGGAGCACCTCGAAGCCGTTCTTGTTCGGCAGCATCACGTCCATGATGATGAGGTCGGGCCGCGTGCTGCGCGCCGCGTCGAGCCCCGCATCGCCGTCGGTCTCGACCTGGACCTTGTAGCCCTCCTTCTCGAGGTTGATCCGCAAGCCGAGCGCGATGCTCTGGTCGTCCTCGACGACGAGCACGGACCGCGCGACCGCGCCGTCTTGGCTATGAGGCCTCGGAGGGTGCTGCATCGGCCTTTGTCTTTAGCGCGACTTGTTCGGCCTGAGTATCGCTTTGCGAGGCCTCCTTCGCCGAGGCGGCGTCGAGCAGGATGCGGAAGGTCGAGCCCACGCCCTTGCTGCTCACCACGACCACCCGGCCTCGGTGCGCGCGCACGATGTGCTTGACGATGGCCAGCCCGAGGCCGCTGCCCTCTCGCGTGCGCGAGAGCCGGTCGTCGATGCGGTAGAACTTCTCGAAGATGCGGCGGTGCTCGGGCGCCGGGATGCCCGCCCCGTTGTCCTGCACCTCGAGGGCGACCTTGCCGCTCGGGTCGCGATAGGCGCGCAGCGAGATGATGGGCGGCGAGCCCCCGTACTTGAGCGCGTTCGACAGCAGATTCACCAGCACGTCGATCATCGCGTCCCGGTCGACCATCACCTCGGGCAGCCTGTCGTCGACCTGCGCCTCGAAGACGATCTTGTCGTTCGTGCGCAGCGGTGAGAACGCGTCGATGGCGCCGTCGACGATCGCCCGCGCGGTCGTTGCCTGCAGATCGAAGAGCTTGCGCCCGGCCTCCATGCGGCCCCAGTCGAGCAGGCGCTCGATGCGGTGCGAGAGCCTGTCGGTCTCCTGAGCGAGCATGCGGACGCAGGCCTCGGCGGTCTTCGGGTCGTCCTTCGAACGCTCGAGCGTCTCGGCGAAGAGACGGATGGCCGTCAGCGGGGTGCGCAGCTCGTGGCTCACCTTGGAGACGAAGTCCGCCTGCAGCTCGCTGAGGTTGGCCTCCCGCCGGACGAAGACGAGGACGAGCACCACGCCCGTGACGACGGCGCCGACGAAGCTGACCGTGAGGATGCCCATCAGCAGGTCGAAGCCCGGGTGCCCGATGATCATCAGGATGATGCCGAGCGAGAGCAGCAGCACCGACGGGATGATGCCGAGGTAGACGAGCAGTTGGACGATGCGGCGGTAGCCGATCCGTTGCCTGTTCTTCGTCGAGCGCACGACGACTCTCAATCTAGCAGGTCTAGGCGAGCGCGCGGCGCATCACCTCGAGCGGAGCCGGGAGGCCGAGCCAGAGCTCGAAGGCGGCCGCCCCCTGTCGCGCGAGCATGCCGAGGCCGTTCTCGACGGGGATCGCGGCCGCGCGCGCGGCGTGCACGAAGGGCGTCTCGGGCGGTGAGTAGACGACGTCGAGGGCGACGGCGCCGGGAGCGAGCTCTTCCCAGCGCACGGCCGCGGCGACCGCTTCGCCCGGCTCGGCTCCGGTCATGCCCGCGCTGGTGGCCTGGATGATCCAGCGCGGAGACGGAGGCGAAGACGGAGACGGGAACGGCACGGCCGATATGTGCACTGTGCAACCAACGCCCCTCAGGCTCGCCTCGAGCTCGGCGCACATCGCCGAGGCGTCCTTGCGGGCTCCGACGACGACGTGATCGGCGCCGAGGTGCAGGGCGCATGCGACGACCGCGGCGCGAGCGGCGCCGCCGCTGCCGAGGACCAGCGCCGTGCCGCCCTTCTCCCCGCTCGGCGCGAGAGCGCGCAGCTCGTCGGCGATGGCCGCGACGTCCGTGTCGTACGCGACGACCTTGCCGTCGCGCGCCACCAGCGTGTTGCACGCGCCCACGATGCGCGCGACCGAGTCGAGCTCGTCGACGAGCGCCAGCACCGCGCGCTTGTGCGGAACGGTGACGTTCAGGCCGGCGACCTCGCCCGAGCGGAGCTTGGCGACGGCCGCTGCGAGCTCGGCCTCGTCGCGCACGCGCCACGTCTCGTACGAGTGGGGCAACCCCAGCGCGCGGTACGCCGCCTCGTGCATCGCGGGGCTCCGGGAGTGCGCGACCGGATCGCCGACGAGCGCGAAGCGCAGGGCGGTCACTCGCGGCGCTCCTCGGGGGGAACGACCACCTCGACGCGCGCGTCGAACTGGCCGCGCGCGACGCGGACGGTGACCTCGTCCCCGGGGGTGAGCTCGGCGGCATCGCGCACCGCTCGGCCTTCTTTCGACGCGATGGCGTAGCCGCGCGAGAGCACCTGCAGAGGGCTCATCGCGTCGAGGCCGGCGGCCAGCCGCGCGAGCTCGCCCCGCTCGGTCATCAAGCGCCTCGCCGCGAGCGTGGCGATGCGCTCGCGCACGCGCACGAGCTCTGCGCGCTCCCGAGCCAGGACCGCGCGCGGATCGACCTGAGCGAGCCGCGCCGCGAGCAGCCCGTGCGCTTCTCTCGATGTGCGCAGGCGCGCGTGGAGCGCTTCGCCGATGCGCGCCGTTCGGTCGTCGAGGGTCTGCTGCTGCGAGGCGATGGCGAGGCGGGGATCGGCGACGCGCCGCTGGGCCTCGGACAGGCGCATTCGTTCGGCGCCGAGCCGGTGCTCGACGGCGCGACGCAGCCGCTGCACGAGGTGCTTGAGCTCACGCCGCGTCGCGGCGCGGTCGGGCACGGTCATCTCGGCGGCCTGGGAGGGCGTGGCGGCTCGAGCGTCGGCCGCGAAGTCGGTCAGCGTGACGTCGACCTCGTGGCCCACCGCGCTGACGACCGGCACGCGGGACGCCGCGACGGCGCGGACGAGGATCTCGTCGCTCCAGACGAGCAGCTCGTCGAACGAGCCGCCGCCGCGCCCCGCGATGATGACGTCCACCGTGGGGATGCGCTGGAGCAGCTCGAGCGAGCGCGTGATCGACTCCGCGGCGCCCGCTCCCTGCACGCGCGCGGGAGCGAGCAGCACGTGCGCGCCGCCGCGCCGCGCGGCCACCTTGCAGATGTCGTGGATGACGGCGCCGCCCGCGCTCGTGACGACGCCGATCGTGCGCGGATCTTTCGGCAGCGAGCGCTTGCGCTCGGGCGCGAAGAGCCCCTCGGCGGCGAGCTTCTCCTTGAGCCGCTCGATGGCCTCGAGGATGGCGCCGCGCCCCGCCAGCTCGAGGCGGTCGCCGGCGAACTGGAGGCGCCCCCGCGCGGACCAGAACGCCGGGCGCCCGCGCAGCCGCAGGCGCGCGCCGTCGCGGACGATGGAGCGCATGCGCTGGGTGAGGTTGGCCTTGTAGATGACGACGTCGAGCGCGGCGTCCTCCTCGGCGTCCTTGAGCGTGAAATACAGGTGTCCGCTCGGAGCGGGGCGCGCGCCCACGACCTCGCCCTCGACCCAGATCGGCCGAGGAACGCTGCGCTCGATGGCGCCGCGGAGGACACGGCCCAGTTCGGCGACGCTGAGGACCCTCGGCCCCTCGTCGGCCGGCGGTTGCGGGCGCGGCCGTTCGTCGTGCTCGGTGGACACGCGCGGCTCGGAGGCGGCGCTGGGATAGGCCGGGGGCCAGGACGCGGTTCGTGCCGAGCTCGGAGCCGGCTGCGAGAAGTCGAACGACAGCGACTCACCCGGAGAACGCTTCGAGGGCGGGCCGTCGCTCATGGCCCGAGCATATCTTCGCGACGGCCTCCTGGGGCGCGGCTTGTGCTAACGTCGCGTGGCTTTGGCACAGCGGTTCCGCAAAGTCCTCATCGCCAACCGCGGCGAGATCGCCGTTCGAATCACCCGGACGCTCCACGAGATGGGCATCGCCGCCGTGGCCGTCTACTCCGACGCCGACCGCGCCGCGCTGCACGTCCGTCGCGCGGACGAGGCCTACGCGATCGGCCCTGCGCCCGCCGCAGAGAGCTACCTGCGCATCGACAAGATCGTCGACGTGGCGAAAAAGAGCGGCTGCGACGCGATCGCGCCGGGCTACGGCTTCTTGAGCGAGAACCCCGCGCTGCCCGAGGCGTGCGAGCGCGCGGGCATCGTCTTCATCGGGCCGCCGGCGAGCGCCATGCGCCAGATGGGGAGCAAGACGGCCGCGCGCAAGCGCATGGCCGAGGCGGGCGTACCCATCACCCCGGGGGCCCTTTGCGACACGGCGGAGGAGGCCGTGGCCGCGGCGAAGAAGATCGGCTTCCCGGTCATGCTCAAGGCCTCGTCGGGCGGCGGCGGGAAGGGCATGCGCCTGGTCGCGAGCGAGTCCGAGATGGCGAGCGCGTGGGAGCGCGCGCGCAGCGAGGCGAAGAAGTTCTTCGGAGACGACACGGTCTACCTCGAGAAGGCCATCGAGCGGCCGCGCCACGTCGAGATCCAGGTGCTCGGCGATCGCGAGGGCAACTGCGTCCACGTCTTCGAGCGCGACTGTTCGATCCAGCGGCGCAACCAGAAGGTGGTGGAGGAGACGCCGTCGCCTGCGGCCCCGCCCGAGCTCGTCGCGAAGATGGGCGAAATCGCGGTGCGGGGCGCGAAGGCGGTCGGCTACTTCTCCGCCGGCACGTTCGAGTTCCTGCTCGCCCAAGACGGCAGCTTCTACTTCCTCGAGATGAACACGCGCCTGCAGGTCGAGCACCCGGTGACGGAGCTCGTGACCGGCCTGGATCTTGTGCGGGAGATGGTGCACGTGGCGCAGGGCGAGAAGCTCTCCCTCGCGCAGGAGGACATCACGCGGCGCGGCGCCGCGATCGAGTGCCGCGTCTACGCCGAGGACCCCGCGAGCGGCTTCTTGCCGTCGCCGGGCGTCATCGAAGACCTCGAGACGCCCGCCGGCCCCGGCATCCGCGACGACGGCGGCGCCTACGCCGGCTGCACCATCTCGAGCTTCTACGACCCGCTCATCTCGAAGCTCTGCGCCTGGGCGCCCACGCGCGAGCGCGCGGTCGCCCGCATGCGCCGCGCGCTCGAGGAGTACGTGGTCACGGGCATCCGAACCAACCTCGCGTTCCACCAGAAGCT
>DATIQP010000583.1:0-27115 GCA_035470765.1 Polyangiaceae bacterium
AGCGATCTCGTGCGCGATGGGATCCCGCGCGCCCTCGGCCTTGAGCTCCATCCGGCCCCACGTGCGCTCGACCATCGCGCGCCACGCGGCGAGCACCGCGGCGCGATCGACGTCGAGGTCGAGGTGCTCGATCAGGTTGGAGAAGACCACCGGAGAGTTCAGCGGGTCGCGCCGTTCGCCGAGCACGGCGTGACGGACGGTGGCCTCGAAGTCGCAGAAGCCACCGAAGAGCACGAGGCGCGACACACGGACCTTCGCAGCCTCGCGCGCGGCAACCTCGATCGCGGGCATGGACCCGAACGAGATCGACAGAAGCGCCGGGCCCGGCACGCCGCGCTCGCGCGCGAGCTCGCGGGCGTGGTCGACGGCGGTGGCGAGCTGCTCCGTGCTCCCTCGCGCCAGGCGCAGCGCGAGGAAGTCCGAGAGCAGCGGCGCTACCACGACGAAGCCAGCCCGACCGAGGACGCGGCAGAAGCGGTCCATCCGCGGATCGTCGGGTCCGAGGAAGTGCATGCCGGGCGCGATGACCCAGACGCCGCGGGGTGAGCCGCGGATCGCTCGGTAGACGTAGGCGTCGACGGGCGCATCGCCGCGGCAAAACGTCCTCCGCTCGCGCCCGATGCCCGCGGGGACGCGCTCGCCCGCCCAGGGCCCGAGCCACCGCAGAAGCGAGAGCCACGTCATTTGTAAGCAAGTGTAATCGGGAATGACTTCCGCGGGCGCCGTGCTTTGCTCATCGGTGGAGCGGCCGGGAACCGCATCCATGAAGGCTGGTCTCTTCTCGCTCGCTGTCTGTCTAGGGGGCGCCGCGGCGCTCGGCTTCGCGGGTTGCGGCACCGCCGCGCCCCGAATCGCTCGAGCGCCGAAGCCTCCCGCGTCCGCCGCGCCCGGCATGAGCTCGGCCGACATCGACGCTGCGCTCCGCACCGAGTGGCGCAAGCGAGGGGTCACCCCCGCCGCGCCGGTGGACGACGCGCGCTTCCTCCGCCGCGCCTACATCGACATCGTCGGGACGATCCCACCCCCGGAGAAGGTGACCGCGTTCGTCGCCGACGGACGGAAGGACAAGCGCGCGAAGCTCGTCGACGAACTGCTCGCGTCGCCCGCGTACGCGGAGCACTGGGCCGATTACTGGGAGGACGAGCTGCTCGGGCAGGCGCGCGCCGCCGACATCGACCGGCTGGCGCTGCGCGTCTGGCTCCGCGATCGGTTCGCCAACAACACGCCGTGGGACAAGATCGTCACCGACCTCGTCACCGCGACCGGCCAAAACGGGCCCGGCGGAGAGCGCGCGCGGACGCTCGCCGACGAGGAGCGCGCCATCGCGCGGAGCACCGAGCCCGTCAACGGGGCGGTCAACTACGTGCTCAAGTACCGCGACACCCCCCAGGACTGGGCCGGCGCCGCGTCGAAGACGTTCCTCGGCGTGCAGATCCAGTGCGCGCAGTGCCACGACCACAAGACCGAGAAGTGGACGCAGCAGGACTTCAGGAAGTTCGCCGCGTGCTTCATGCGCGCGCAGACGCTGCCCCTCGACGCGCCGATGACCAAGGGGCCGCGCCGCGCCCTGGTGCGGGACATCGATCGCCCCCTGCCCCGCTTCATGAAGAGCCCCGACCTCTACGACATCGGCCGCGCGGCGCCGACCGCGCTCGACGGGACGCCGATGCAAGGCAGCCCGCGCGAGTCGGTCGCGGCGTGGATGGTCAAGACGCCCTGGTTCGCGGAGGAGGCCGTCAACCGCATGTGGGCGCACTTCCTCGGCCGAGGCTTCGTCGATCCGGTGGACGACCTACGACCGTCGAGCTCTGCGGACGCCCCGGAGCTGTTCGATCGGCTCGCCAGGGACTTCGCGTCGCACGGCTTCGACCTCGCGCGCCTCGTCCGGCAGATCGCGCTGAGCGAGGCGTACGCGCTCTCGACCGCGGCGCCCGGCGAGGCAGCCGCCGGGCCGCCCGTGCTCTGGAGCCGCTTCCGGACCACGCCGCTCGGCCCGAACGAGCTCCTCGACGCCGAGATCGACGCGACAGGCGTGGACGACGCCCTTCGGAGGCTCGGGCGGTTCGACGTCGAGGCGATCACCGAGCGCCTGCGCACGCTCTACGGCTTCGTCTTCGACGTCGACGAGGAGCTCGACCGCCCCAACTACGAGGGGACGATCACGCAGGCGTTGATCCAGCTCAACGGCCGCCTGATCGCCGGCGGGTCGACCGCGCTGCCCGGCACCGCGGTCGCGCGGATCGCGCGCGACGCCGGCATGACCGACGCGCAGAAGGTCGAGGCGCTGTACCTGAGGACGCTCTCTCGCGAGCCCACCAACGAGGAGCTCGACGGCTGGACCAGGTACCTCGCCGACCCGCCGCCGCTCGCGCCCGCGGACGACGTCAAGGACGCCGGCACGCCGGCTCCCGCGGCGCCCCGCGGGAAGGGTCCGCGCGGCGGCGTCGATCCGCTCGCGCGCGCGACGCAGCGCATCCCCCCGACGCGCGATCCGAAGATCGCCGCCTTCGAAGACATCATGTGGACCCTGTTGAACTCCTCCGAGTTCGTCCTCAACCACTGACGAGAGCCGCTCCATGGAACGACGCAAATTCCTCAAGCTCGGCGCGGGTGGGTTCTTCGGCGCGTTGCTCTCGCGCTACGCCCTGGCCGACGCGACGTCGCTGCCCGCTTCCGCGCCCGCCCGGCCCGCGCCCAAGGCCAAGTCGATCGTCCTGCTCTGGATGAACGGCGGCCCGAGCCACCTCGAGACGTGGGATCCGAAGCCGGGCCACGCCAACGGCGGCCCGACCAAGGCGATCCGCACGGCGCTGCCCGGCCTGTCGATCGCGGAGCACATGCCGCACCTCGCCGCCTTCGCCAGCAAGCTCGCCGTCCTGCGCGGCATGACGAGCAAGGAGGGCAACCACCAGCGCGCGCAGTACCTGATGCACACCGGCTACGCGCCCACGCCGACGGTGATCCACCCGTCGCTCGGCGGCTGGATCAGCAAGGAGCTCGGCGCGCCTCCCAACGGCCTGCCCGCGTTCGTGAGCCTCGGCGGGCCGAGCTTCGGCGCGGGGTTCCTCGGCGTACAGAACGGCCCATTCGTCGTGCAGAAGGCGGGCTCCGCGCCGGACAACACCCACTCCGAGACGGACGACGCGCGCTTCTCGCGCCGGCAGGCGCTGCTCGCGCGGGCCGAGCAACGCTTCGCGCAGCAGAGCGGCTCGCCGATGGTGGACGATCGCCGCGCCGTGTACGCGCGCGCCACCGCCCTCATGCAGTCCAAGAACCTATCGGACTTCGACTTGACGGCGGAGCCGCAGGCGGTGCGCGACGCGTACGGCGACACCGACTTCGGGCGTGGCTGTCTCGTCGCCCGGCGGCTCGTCGCGTCGGGCGTGCGCTTCGTCGAGGTGGTGCAGGACGGCTGGGACACGCACCAGAACAACTTCGAGCGGACGAAAAACCAGCTCGGCATCGTCGACCCGGCGATGGCGGCGCTCCTCAAGGACCTCGATCAACGCGGGCTGCTCGCCAGCACGCTCGTCGTCTGGCTGGGAGACTTCGGGCGGACCCCTCGCATCAACGGAAGCGACGGCCGCGACCACTGGCCGCAGGCCTGGTCCTGCGCGCTCGCCGGCGCAGGGATCAAGCCGGGCGTCGTCGGCGCGACCGACGCCGGCGGCGAGAAGGTGGTCGGCAAGTCGTTCGGCGTCCCCGACCTGCTCGCCACCTGCGCGAAGCTCGCTGGCCTCGATCCGAGCAAGGAGGTCCTCTCGCCCATCGGCAGGCCGATCGCCGTCACCGACGGCGGGACGCCGATCGCCGAGGTCCTCGCTTAGTAACCCGCGCGGCGGATGCCGTGGTAGGCCGAGGAGAAGGTGCGTGTATCATGCACGCAGCCGTAGGAGCAGCCGCGGCACTCGTACACCGTCGAGCTCCCCCAGCCGTCGCCCGACTCCCAGAGCACGATGTGCCCGGAGCCGTTCGCGTTGTAGACGAGCGCGTCGCCCGGGTTGAGCGAGCCGCGCGAGACCGTCGACCACTTGCCCGCCACGTCGTTGACGAACGACGAGGTGCTGTACGGGTGCGAGTTCACGTCGAGCGCGACGGTCCCGAACTCCCAGGCCTTGCCGACCATCCCGGAGCAGTCCGCGCCGTACTGGCCGGAGTGCGTGCAGGACGGGCAGCTGCCCGAGCACGACCCGGCGGTGCTGGAGGTCGGCCCGCTCGCGAGCCACGCGCCCCCGCCCCAGTAGTACGAGAAGCCCACCGACGCGTGCGCGCGCGCGATGGAGTTCGCCGGGGTGGGCGGCCCGTTGGGATCGCCCGCGGTGGGCGGGTTGCTCGTCGTCGACGCCTTGAGGTACGCGCCCGAGCTCCAGCCGGAGTTGCCGTTGTACGTGATGTTGTAAAAGCCGTTCTGCGGCGTGCCGCTGAGCAGCGTCACCGTCGACCCCGAGGGGATGACGAGGATGATGGAGTAGCTCGTGCCGGGGCCCTTGCGGAGGTTGAGGTTCGCGGTGGTCACCATCGGCGTCGAGACGCTGAGGGCCTGGGCGTTGGTGTCGACGATCGAGTCGTTGGCCGCGACGAGCGGACCGTCGCCGGTGTCGCCGGTGTCGCCGACGTTCGACCCGTTCCCGGCGCCGGACCAAGTCGGGTCCGAAGCGGAGCATCCGAGAGCCACCATCGCGAAACCCAGAGCGACGACCAGCAGGCGCATGCTACGTGCAAGAGCAAGGGTCGAGCCGAAGTCGGGCCGCACGCTTTCGAGCAGCCCGGGCGTATTTCTCCCAGTGCGGCTAAAATTCTTCAGGACATGAAACTACACGTGCCCACAATCAACTCGCGAACGGTCACGAGGTCCTCGCGAATTCGCTCGCGCGAGAACACGCGATGAACAAGCGCACGATCGCGGCGAGTGCGGGGATTGCCGTGGTGATCGCGATCGCCTGGTGGGTGGTCACACGAGACGATCGCGCGCGATCCAGGTCGGTGGTGCACTCCGCCGAGCCGTCGGACCCGCTCGAGGTCGAGCCGGCCCCGACCCTCGCGGCGAGCGAGGCCCCGACGGTGCAGCGTGTCGTGGAAGCCGACGCCAGCGCCGCGTGGGTGGCGGCGCGCTGGGGTTCGCGGCGCGGCGAGCTCGGTCACGAGCGCCCCACCGAGGGCAACTCGGAAGGGCCGATGAGCTTCGCGGTCTCCGCGCACGGCCTCTACGTGGTCGATCAGATCAACGGCCGGCTCGTACGCTACGACGCGCACGGCAAGGTGATCGGCAGCGCGACCATCCCCGAGACCGTGCAGGACGTCGCGGTGGCCAAGGACGGGACGACCGCGCTGCTCGATCGGTTGTCGGGCAAGACGGTCTCGCTGATGGACTCGAGCGGCCGCCGCGTGGGCGAGCTCCCCCTCTCGGGCATCGGCGACACGGGGACGCTCACCGGAGTGTTCGTGGACGGCAACGACGTCTACGTGGAGCAGGACCACGGCGGGCTGGTCAACGTCGGCACGACGAACGGCCAGCCGCCCTCCTCGCCTCCCACCCAGCTCGGCGGTCGTCCGAGCAAGGACGGCACGCTGCTTCTGTCCGCGTCGCTCGCGGCTCCGGCCGAGGGCAAGGTCACCGTCAACGCCATCGAGCGGGCGCGCAACGAGCTGCGCTTCGCGCGCCTCGTGCAGTTCGCGCGCCCTGCGTCGATGATCGTGCTGCTCGACACCGACGCCCACGGGACGATCTACCTCGGCGTCGACGCCGGCGAGCCAGAGGCGGCGAGCGTGGTGTGCATGGACCCCGGCGATGGCCACGTGCTCGGGCGCGTGCAGTTGCCCGTGAGCGACGCCCCCGAGGAGGCGTTCCGCGACTTCGCGGTCGACGACGACGGCACCATCGTCTACGCGCTGCGCACCGAGCAAGGCGTGAGCTACTCGACCGCGCGTTGCCCCTGAACGGCGAGGAGCCCGTCAATCGGCGTTCACAGCGCGCGAGCCTTGCCGCAAGAATCCCGTGTGAGCGCGCTGGCACGCGGGATGCTAGATTGCGCGTATGCACCTCCGTCTCGCCCTCCTCTGCGCGTTGGGCCTCTTCGCCTGCGGTCCAGGCTCCGACGTCTGCCCCACGGGCTGGTCCGAGAACGCGAAGGCCCCCGGGCAGTGCCAGGCCCCGGCCTCGTTCGTCAGCAGCACGTCGGCGACGGTGTCCTCCGGTGTCTACGGCTTCGTCCGGACCAACGCCCACGGCGGCAACCAGCTCGTCGTGGGGACGCTCGTCTTCGCCGTCCCCAGCACGAACACGACCTGCGACGCAGCGTCGGTCAACGCGGTGGCGCAGACGACCACGAACACCGACGGCGTCTTCGTGCTCTCGCTGCCGGCGGGGGACTACCGCGTCACGAGCGGCGAGGTGCCCTCGTGCACCGCGGTGCACGTGGACGCGAACAACCTGACGGCCATCGCCCTGACGATCCCCTGAGGTCCACCGTCTGGCGCCTCGGCGTGGCGCGAGCTACGGTCGGCTCGTGCACGTCGAAACGTTCCCCGTCGGCCCGCTCGGCTGCAACTGCTCCATCCTCGCGGACCTCGAGAAGAAGCGCGCCATCGTCATCGACCCCGGCGGCGACTACGACGCCATCCGCGAGCGCCTCGACGCGCTCGGCGTGAAGGTCGAGAGCATCGTCCACACGCACACGCACATCGATCACGTCGGCTGCACCGCCGAGCTGCAACACGCCTCGGGCGCCGCGGCGCGCATCCACGAGGCGGATCGCTTTCTCTACGACATGCTCCCGGTCCAGGCGGCGCTCATCGGCTGCGACGCCCCCGCGCGCGCGGACGTCGAGGGCACCCTGATCGACGACGGCTCCGTGCGCGCTGGCGACCTCGAGCTCCAGGTCGTCCACACGCCGGGGCACACGCCCGGCAGCGTGTGCTTCGTCGCCAAGACTCCCGAAGGGACCTGGGTCTTCGCGGGCGACACGCTCTTTCAGGGCAGCATCGGCCGGACGGATCTCTGGGGCGGCGATCACTCCGCCATCCTCCGCTCCATCAAGCAGCGCCTGCTCCCCCTCCCCGACGACGCCCTCGTCATCACGGGCCACGGCCCCGACACCACCATCGGCCGAGAGCGCGCCACCAACCCCTTCCTCTGACTCCGTCTTCGTCTCCTCTCCCACTCCATGCGCCCGCTCTTGTTCCTCCTGCTCGCCGCGATGTGTGCATCCTGCAAGAAGTCGCCCATGGACCGCGTCGAGGAGATCCGCGACCAGCTCGCGAGCGACTCGCCTCGCTACGACGGCGCGCTGCCGATCTGCACCTCGGCGAGCACCACGTGCGGCAGCGACGTCGCCGCCGCGCTCGGCGCGCCCTACGACGAGAAGAAGCCCGATCAGGTCTCCGCCGCCGCGGTCGCGGTCCTCGTCGCGCGAGATCACCGCGGCAGCGCCGTGGGCTCGCCCGACGTCTGGATCGGCGCGATGCGCAAGGCCAAGGGCCCGGGCGCCGATGCGCTCCGCCTCGCGACCGCCCTCGAGATGAGCCGCGTCGCACCCCTCCACGCCCGCGCGCTCGACACCGACGGCGACGCGCGCGCGTTCATGCGCGACGTCGCGGCGGCCGTTCCCGGCGCGTGCAAGACCTACGAGGCGCTCGGCGGCGGCGCCGACCCGGACAAGATGGCTCCGGAAGACTCGCCGGACCACTCGGCGTGCGTGCAGAGGGACCTCGCGCGCAAGGAGGGCCCCGGAGGCGGGTACGGCTCCGGCATCTTCCGCGGCGCCGCGGGGGCGCTCGCGCTGCTCGAGCACACCCTCGCCGCGCTCCACGACGGCGCGGCGCAGATGAGTGGAAAGTACAAGCAAGCGCTGGAGGCACGCCTCGCGGTCGTCGACGCCGCCGCGCCGAAGATTGCGCCCAAGCGCGTGGACGCTCCCGCGGGCAACGCGTGGAGCCAGATGGCCGACGAGCACCGCTCGCCGCTCGCCGCCGACGCCGGTCGTCCGCGCTGACCCTGCCGTCGAGCACGCCGCGCACGTTGGCAACCGTCCGGTGACGGTGCACCATGGCACACGAGAGGTACAACATGCCCCGCCTGCCCTTGCTCCGCCTCGCCGTCGCCGCCCTCGCGCCCCTCGCGTGCGCGGCGTGCGGGAACAACCCCATCGGCACGCCCGACGGCTCCGCAGGAGACGGCGCGGTCCCGGACGGTGGCGGCGGCGACGCCGGGGACGCAGGCCAGCCGGGCTCCGGAGCCTCGGTGCTGCAGTTCCACAAGAACCCCACGCGCGACGGCGTCTACACCGACAGCGCCATGACGACCGCGGCGGCGGGGGCGATCCACCGCGACGCTGCGTTCTCCGCGACGCTGACCGGCCAGGTGTATGCGCAGCCGCTGTACGTCGAGCAAGGGCCCGGCGGGCAGGAAGCCTTCATCGTCGCGACGGAGAGCAACCACGTCATGGCCATCGGCGCGACCGGCACCGTGCTCTGGGACAAGGCGTACGGCACGGCGGCGAGCGGCGGATTGCCTTGCGGCAACATCGCGGGCGGCGGCGCGACGCTCGGCATCACGGGCACGCCGATCATCGACGCGGCCGCGCGCACGATTTACTTCGACGCGATGACCGACACCGGCGGCAACACCGACCGGCACATGATCCACGCCGTCTCGCTCGACGACGGCAGCGAGAAGAGCGGCTGGCCCGTCAACGTGACGAACGCGGTGACGGGCTTCGACTCGCCCCACGAGAACCAGCGCGGCGCCCTGCAGCTCGTCGGCGGCGTGCTCTACGTGCCCTACGGCGGGCACTACGGCGATTGCCTGCCGTATTACGGCTGGATCGTCGGCGTGAACGTCGCCGACCCGACGACGGTGAAGGCCTGGCGCGCGGCCGGCTCGCCCACGTGGAACACGGCGCTCCCGATCGGCGCCGCGGGCATCTGGGCGACGGGCGGCCTGCCGACGGACGGCACCAACATCTACGCGAGCACCGGCAACTCGATGAACGGAGGCTTCGTGGCCCCACCGTCGTGGGTCGGCGGCAACGCCGTCTTCAAGATCGCGCCCGGCCCCACGTTCACGCTCCAGCCGAGCAACTACTACTACCCCGCCAACTGGGCCCAGATGGACAACAACGACACGGATCTCGGCGGGGCCAACCCGGTGCTGTTCGACATGCCGGGCGCGCCGGTGCCGCACCTGGTGGTCGCGCTGGGTAAGGACGGCAACCTGTACCTCTTGAACCGCGACGACCTCGGCGGCATGGGCGGCGAGCTGTCGATCACCCAGGTCGCCGACAGCGAGCTCGGCAGCAGCGCGGCCGTCTACACCACGTCGCAGGGCACGTACGTCGCGTTCCGCAGCTTCGGCGCGACGCACGGCTGCGCGAACGGCGGCAACCTGGGCGTCGCCAAGATCCAGCCCGGCAACCCTCCGACGGCGTCGGTGGTGTGGTGCTCGAAGGGCACGACGAGCCTCGGCTCGCCCATCGTGACGACGACGGACGGCCAGTCGAGCTTCATCGTCTGGGACGCCAACAACCGCCTCTACGGCTACGACGGCGACACCGGCGCGCTCGTCTTCGACGGCGCGGCCACGACATCCGACACGATGGCGGACAGGATGCAGTATTTCAGCGCGCCCATCGACGCCAAGGGCCGCATCGTCGTCGCGACGTGCGGCAACTGCGGCAACGGCCCCGGCAACGGCAGCCTCGTCGTCTTCAAGTGACCGAGGTCGCGCTCAGGGCAGCGCGATCGGGTGCGGCGCCACGTCGCCCATGCGAAGCTCGTAGAGCTTGTTCGAGTCGAGCCCGGTGAACGTCTGGGTGGTCAGGGCCTGGTCCGGCCAGCGCACGGTCACCGAGTCCACCTTCGAGCACGCGCCGAGGCCGAACGAGAGCACGGTGTCGTTCTGCATGCTCATGTGGCCGTAGCTGCCGTCGAGCTCGCGCACGATGTCCACGCCACCGGCGTGGACGGTGACGCGCGCGCCGAACGCGCTCTTGTTCGCGGTCACGCCGTCGCCGACGAGGCGCAGCTCGAGCCACTTCTGGATCGACGCGCCCTTGTTCTCGTAGAGGTGCACCTCGTTCTTCGTCCAGATCTTGCTGCAGTCGCGCGCCGTGCCCGAGCCGACGACCACGTCGAGATCGCCGTCGCGATCGAAGTCGGCGATGGCGAGGCCGCTCATGCACGCGTGGTGCATCCCCCACGCCTGGCCGACCTCTTCGAAGGTGCCGTCGGGCTTCTGATGGAAGACGAGGCCGAACTGGTTCGGGTAGTCGCTCGCCGCGACGACGAGGTCCTCGCGGCCGTCGTTGTCCAGATCGCCGCCGGCGACCATCAGCCCGCCCTCGTTCCAGTCGCTCGTCGGGTGCGGCCACACCATGCCGGTGGTCGCGTTGCCGGGGCGGTTGAACGAGATCGTGCCATCGCCCGGCGACGTGTTGACGAGCAGCTCCGAGCTGTCGCCCGACTGACCGATGTGCCAGTGGTGGATGCCCGCGGTGTAGAGGTCGAGCTTGCCGTCGCCGTCGACGTCGCCGCAGAACGTCGAGAAGTTGTTCCCGCCGTTGCGCCACGGTTGGTCGTCGATGCCGTGCGCCCAGTAGGAGTCAGCCGGCGATGGGCACTGCGTGGCCGGCGCTTCGACGCCCTGACAGTCGGGCTCCGTGGTGTGCACGGTGCAGTAGCAGAGGAAGAACTGTTTGGGGCCGACGTCGGAGCTTAGGCGGTGCATGTAGTCGACGTCGCTGTCGGAGGCGTAGCCGCTCGCGCGCCCGATCTCGCTGAACTTCCCGCTGCCGTCGTTCTGGTAGAGCATGTTCCACTGCCGCCCGTACGCGGCGACCATCAGCTCCGGCGAGCCGTCGCCGTCGAGATCGCACGACGTCACGCCGTACGACGGCTTGCTGTTCGCGTCCTGGGCGTAGCCCGAGTTCTGCGTCGTCAGGCCGGCGGGGCCGGTGTTCGTCGTGAACGTCCCGTCGCCGTGGCCGGAGTAGAGCTGGGCCTGGAAGCCTTGGTACGTCTGACCGTAGTACTGGTACCAAAAGCCCACGAACAGATCGAGCTTGCCGTCCCGATCGACGTCCGTCATCGTCGCGCCGGTCGTCGTCCACAAGTCGGTCGCCGCGGGGTGCGGATCGGAGATCGGCGCGAGCGTGAAGTGGCCGGTGCCGTCGTTGATCATCACCTCGCTGCGGTCGCCGGTGTCGGTCGTCGGGTTCGTCGGGTCGACGTAGGTGCCGCTGAACACGTCGAGGTCGCCGTCGTTGTCGACGTCGCCGACGCTGGCGAGGTGCGCCGAACGGAGCTGCGTCGTGGAGCCGCCGCGGATCTGGAAGAGGCCGCTGTCGACCGTGGCGTCGACGAACTGCCGGCCGCCCGCGGGGTTGGGACGGTTCATCAGGACCCAGACGAGCTTCGGCGGGGTGCCGATCGTCTCGCGGTTGTTGCTGCCGATCGCGTGGACGATGAGGTCCGGGTAGCCGTCGCCGTCGAGATCGGCCGCGACGATCCGGTTGCCGACGACGTTCGAGAGCCCCCACGCCGCCGTGCTGTCGACGAAGGTGGTCCCGCCGCCGGCGTGGACGTCGCACGAGGGCCCGGCGTCGCCGCCGTCGGCCTGGGTGTTGCCGCCGTCGCTGCACCCCGCGAACGGGAAAAAGAGGCTGCCGACCCCGGCAAATACGAGGGCGGAGATGGACGTCGAGCGCAAGAAAGTCGGTGCTCCCATGGCCGTTATTTGCGCCAAACCGGCGCGATTGTCACGGCGCGCCGGCAAAAAAACATGTTGCCGCCGTGCGGCAGAGAGCTCGCTCTCCTCACCCGGCCCGCTATCATCGGAGCATGGACTTTCGTGTTCGCTTGCTGCCCCTCGTCGCCCTGCTCGGATGCGCGCCAGACACCTTCACCGGAGCCGACGCCGCGCCGGATGCTCAACCCAACGACGGGGGCGGCGGCGGCGACGTTGCCATCACCGACGGTCCCACCGGCGGCGACGCCATCGGCGTCGACGGCGGCCCGGACTTGTCCTGCAACAACGTCTTGTCCGGCACCGTCCTCTGCGACGACTTCGACACGCCCAACGCCAGCGGTCCGGCGCAGAAGTGGAGCGGCCAGCTCGCCGTCAACGGCAACAACAGCTTCGACACCAGCGTCTTCCACTCGCCGCCGCGCTCGTATCGAGCGTCGATCCAGGCCGCCGACGGCGGAGCGTTTGCCGACAGCGCCCTGCTCATCCAGTCGCTCACGACGACGTCGCTCGCGGGCGTGACCCTCACGACGCACGCCTACGCGCGCATCCACGCCATCGACCCGAACCAGGCCATCGGGCTGCTGGAGGTGAGCTACGTGCCCAACACCGGCGCCACCTCGCGTGTCTGGGCGGCGATCATCGCGGACAACGACAAGCTCAACCTCGTCGTTCAGGGGGATGGCACGTCGGTCACCGCGACCCAGCAGCTCACCGACGTCGCGCTGGACACCTGGGTGTACCTGCAGATCGACATGATCCCCTCTCAGTCGAAGGTCCTGGCCATGGTCGATACGGCCCAGACGGCGGTCTCGACCCCGCTCGCCGACGCCGCGGCCAGCCCCCTGCCGGAGGTCGATCTGGGCCTGCTCAACGCCTCCACGGACTACGCATCCGTCGCCAACTACGACAACTTCCTGTTTCGGATCCACTAGGGCTTGACGAACGGCCCATCCGGCGGAATATTTCGCACGCTAAACTTTAGCGTTTGACGGTTTTCCGCGAGACACCGGTTTTTCCCGGGTCTCAGCCACCGAAGGAGAAGAGTCATGGCAAGCGATCTGCGCTTCGACGGGCGCGTCGTCATCGTCACCGGCGCCGGCAACGGGCTCGGCAAGTCCCACGCGCTGCTCTTCGCGTCGCGCGGCGCGAAGGTGGTCGTCAACGATCTGGGCGGCAAGCACGACGGCACGGGCAAGGGCTCGGCCGCGGCGGACGCGGTCGTCAAGGAGATCAAGGACGCGGGCGGAGAGGCCGTCGCGAACTACGACTCGGTCGAGGACGGCGCCAAGATCGTCCAGACGGCGATGGACACGTTCGGCAAGATCGACATCGTCATCAACAACGCCGGCATCCTCCGCGACACCTCGTTCCAGAAGATCACGCAGGAGGACTGGGACCTCATCTACCGCGTCCACGTCCTCGGCGGCTTCCGCGTCACGCACGCGGCCTGGAACGTCACCGGCGGCATGCGCGACAAGGGCTACGGGCGCGTCGTCTTCACGACGAGCGCCGCCGGCATCTACGGCAACTTCGGCCAGTCGAACTACTCGATGGCGAAGCTCGGCCTCGTCGGCCTGTCGAACACGCTCGCGATCGAGGGGCGCAAGAAGAACATCCACGTCAACGCCATCGCGCCGATCGCCGGCTCGCGCATGACCGAGACGGTGCTCCCGCCGAACCTGATCGAGGCGCTCAGGCCGGAGTACGTCTCGCCGCTGGTGGCGTTTCTCTGCCACGAGGGCTGCGAGGAGACGGGCGGCCTGTTCGAGGTGGGCGGCGGCTTCTACGCCAAGCTCCGCTGGGAGCGCACCGAGGGAAAGCTATTCCGCCTCGGCCGCCCGATCACGCCGGAGAACATCCAGAGCGCGTGGGAGCCGATCACGAGCTTCGAGCACGCGACGCACCCGGGCGACATCACCAGCTCGATGCAGCCGATCCTCGGCAACCTCGACAAGAAGAGCCGCGGCGGCAACGACCTCATCGACGTCGACGAGGCGCTCGAGGCGGACCTGCCGCCCGTCCAGAACTCCTACGACGAGCGCGATCTGGCGCTCTACGCGCTCGGCGTCGGCGCGGCGGAGAACCCGCTCGATCCGAAGGAGCTGAACCTCGTCTACGAGATGAGCGGGGACGGCTTCTACGCGTTGCCGACGTACGCCGTCGTGCCGCCGCTCAAGACGATGCTCGAGCAGTACAAGACCGGCAAGAAGATCCCCGGCCTGAACTACGGCTTCGAGCGGCTGCTCCACGGCGAGCAGTACACCGAGGTGAAGCGCCCGCTGCCGCCGCACGCGAAGCTGACGCACAAGGCGAAGATCAAGGACATCTACGACAAGGGCAAGAACGCCGTCGTCATCACCGCCGTCACCACGACCGACGAGGACGGCAACGAGCTCGCGTACAACGAGTTCTCGTCGTTCATCCGCGGCGCGGGCGGCTGGGGCGGCGACCGCGGGCCGGCGAGCGAGGTGAACGTGCCGCCGGATCGCAAGCCGGACGCCGTCATCGAGGAGAAGACGCACCCGAACCAGGCGCTGCTCTACCGGCTCACCGGCGACATCAACCCGCTGCACGCCGACCCGAGCTTCGCGACGAGCTTCGGCTTCGAGAAACCGATCCTGCACGGCCTGTGCACGTTCGGCTTCGCGGCGCGCGCGGTCATCAACGCGTTCAGCAAGGGCGATCCGCGCTTCTTCAAGAGCATCAAGGTGCGCTTCGCCGACAGCGTGTTCCCCGGCGAGACGCTGGTGACCGAGATGTGGCGGGTGCCGCAGGCTCGAGCCGCAGGCGAGAGTTCGGACCCCAACAAGAACGCGGGCGACACGATCGTCTTCCGCACCAAGGTCAAGGAGCGCGACAAGGTCGTGCTCTCGAACGCGGCCATCGAGCTCTACAAGGAGATCCCCAAGGCTTCGGAGAAGAAGAAGGCGGCCGCCGCCGCTGCGGCTCCGTCGGCCGGCGCGAGCGCGATGCCGATCAGCGCCGACATCTTCACCGCGATGGGCGACTACCTCGGGAAGAACGCCGACAGCGCGAAGAAGATCGGCGTCGTCTACCAGTTCAAGCTCACCGGCCCGGACTCGGTCTGGACGGTGGACACGAAGGCCGCGTCGGTCGCCAGCGGCGGCGCGGCGCCGGCACAGTGCACGCTGGAGCTGTCGGACGCGGACTTCATGGCGATGTGCACCGGCAAGGCCGATCCGATGAAGCTCTTCATGGACAAGAAGCTGCGCATCAGCGGCGACTTGATGGCGAGCCAGAAGCTCGAGTTCCTGAAGAAGATCGACCCGCAGTCGGTCATCGACGCCATGAACAAGCGCGGCGGTGGCGGCGGCGGTGCGACGGCGCCGGCGACAGCGGGGGCGCCTGCTGCTGCGGCCGAGAGCATGAGCGGCGACGTGTTCCTGGCGATCCAGGACCACGTGGAGAAGAACGCCGCCGAGCTGGCGAAGATCGGCGTCGTCTTCCTGTTCAAGCTGAAGAACCCCGATGCGAGCTGGACGGTCGACCTCAAGGCCGGAAAGGTCGAGCAAGGTGAGACCACGAAGCCCGAGTGCACGCTCGAGCTCGCCGACAGCGACTTCATCGACATGACGAGCGGCAAGGCCGATCCGATGAAGCTCTTCATGGACAAGAAGCTGCGCATCAGCGGCAACGTGATGGCCTCGCAGAAGCTCGAATTCTTGAAGAAGATCGACAAGAACGCAGCGGCCGCGGCCGTGGCGGCGAAGAAGGCCGCGGGCGCCGGGGCTGCCCCCGCCGCAACGGCTCCCAAGGCTGCGTCCGCCACCGCGAACGCCCCGAAGATCTTCGAGGCGCTCGGCAAGCGGCTGAGCGACAACCCCAAGCTCGCGAGCGAGATCGGGGCGGTCGTTCAGTTCAGCGTCGAGGGCAAGAGCTGGGTTGCCGATTTCGGCGCCAAGCCCAATGTGAAAGAGGGCGCGGACCCGAAGGCGGCCGCCGTGCTCAGCATCAACGATGAAGACCTCACCGCGCTCGTCAAAGGTCAAAAGACCGCGCTCGACCTCTTCCAGCGCGGGCAGCTGCGCGCCGACGGCGACGTTCGCCTCGCGCAGAAGCTCGCCATCCTCAAAGACTTGATCTGACGAGTGCCGCAGGAGAAAAAAACATGAGCCGCAGAGTCAATGTGATTGGCGTGGGGATGATCAAGTTCGCCAAGCCCGGCGCCAGCGAGGACTACAACGTGATGGCGTCGAAGGCGGCACGCGAGGCGCTCAAGGACGCCGGCGTGGCCTACGACGAGGTGCAGCAGGCCTACGCCGGCTACGTCTACGGCGACAGCACGTGCGGGCAGCGGGCGGTCTACGAGGTGGGACTGACGGGCATCCCCGTCTTCAACGTGAACAACAACTGCTCGACCGGATCGACCGCGCTCATGCTCGCCCGCCAGGCGATCGAGGGCGGCATCGCCGAGTGCGTGCTCGTCGTCGGCTTCGAGCAGATGGAGAAGGGCGCCCTCGCGTCCAAGTTCACCGACCGCACCAACCCGCTCGACAAGCACGCCGGCGTGATGAACGACGTGCAGGGCTTCGCGCAGGCCCCGCCCGCCGCGCAGATGTTCGGCGGCGCGGGCCGCGAGTACCGCTGGCGCTACGGCACCAAGAAGGAGACCTTCGGCAAGGTCAGCGAGAAGGCGCGCAAGCACGCGGCCAACAACCCGTTCGCCATCTTCAACGAGCCGCTCACCCTCGACGAGATCATGGCCTCGCCCGAGGTGTTCGACCCGCTGACGCGCTACCAGTGCTGCCCGCCCACGTGCGGCGCCGCCGCGGCGATCCTCGCCTCGGACGACTTCGCCAAGAAGAAGGGCATCACCAAGCCGGTCTACATCGCGGCGCAGGCCATGACGACCGACTACGGGTCGAGCTTCGGCGACTCGATGATCAAGATGGTCGGCTACGACATGACGGTGAACGCGGCCAAGAAGGTCTACGAGCAGAGCGGCCTCGGGCCGAACGACGTGCAGGTCGTCGAGCTCCACGACTGCTTCACCGCCAACGAGATCCTCACCTACGAGGGGCTCGGCCTCTGCAAAGAGGGCGAGGCCGAGAAGTTCATCTGGGAAGGCCAGAACACCTACGGCGGCAAGTTCGTGACGAACCCGTCGGGCGGCCTGCTCTCGAAGGGGCACCCGCTCGGCGCCACGGGCCTTGCACAATGCACGGAATTGGTCTGGCAGCTCCGCGGTCAGGCCGACAAGCGCCAGGTGCAGGGCGCGAAGGTGGCGCTGCAGCACAACCTCGGGTTGGGCGGGGCCTGCGTCGTCACGATGTATCGCCGCGACTGACCGTTCGGCTCGACAGCACCGTCCTTCCGACCTCCGAATCTCACGGTCTACGGTGTAGACTGCTGCACGATGGCCCGCGTCTTCGACGAACAAGAGGTTCGAGACTTCGTGGGCTCGATCGAACAGCCGGCGCTGGGCACGCGCGGTGACACGGTCATCGCGGTCAACGATCTGTGGCTCCGGCTGTTCGGCTTTGCGCGAGACGAGGTGGTGGGGCAGCCCTTCTCCAACTTCATCGCCCCGGAAGAGCGCGAGCGGATCCAGAGGCGGGCGCGCCTCCCGCCAGAGGAGGTCGTGATCGGGCCGCCTCTCCCCATCCTCGCGCTGGCGGCCGGCGACCGCCCGGTCCCGGTCCGCGCGCTCGTCTCGAGGCTCCCCGCGGACGGGGCGAGCTTCTTCCGTCTCATCATCATCGTCCCGGACCTGGTCGCGGCACGCGAGGTCAACCACGCGCGCGAGCTCCTGACTTTGTCCGCCGAGCTCATCAGCGCTGCCTCCGAGGAGGCGGTCCGGCAGCGCACGCGCGCTGGCCTCGAAGCGGCGGGGCTCTCGGGGCACTTCTGGTCACCCTCTCACCCAGACGACGCCGCCGCGCAAATCGACGTGACGACGGCGCGCAGCGCGCTCGAGGCTCGCCGGCCCATCTTCGCCGGGCCGCGCTCGACGATGCCCGAAGCCGTCTACCTGCCGCTCGAGGACGGAGAGGTGCTGGTCGTCTCCGGGCACGATTTGGATGGACGCCAGTCCTACACGCTCGGCCTCTTCGCCAAGCTCCTCTCGACCGCCTTGGCCGACGCGCGGGCCGCGGAGGCGGCGCGGCGCAAGCTGGAGGGCACGCAGCTCCTCCTGCAGGTCGCGCACTCGACCTCGGAGACGCTGGACCTCGACGCGGTGCTGAGCGTGACGGCGGAGTCGCTCGCGCGCCTGCTCGACGTCTCGAACTGCTTCATCCTGCTCTACGACGAGGACCGCAAGATGCTGCGCGGCAACGCGTCGTCCACGGGCAGGCGCACGGTGGTGACCGAGATCGCCATCTCGATCGACGACACCGACAGCATCTCGGCGACGGCCGCCCGCGAGCGAAGGATGCTGGTGATCCCCGACACGACGAAGGACCCCCTCGCCCGGCGCGCGACGCGCGTCCACGCCTTCCACGAGGCGGCCGTCGTCGCCGCGCCGATCGTCACGAGAGGACGCCTCGAAGGCGTCGTCATGCTCGACGACACGCGCGGCCCCCGCGATTTCGGGCCCGAGTGGCTCGCGCTCGCCTCGGCCATCGTCGCGCAGGTGGGGCTGCCGATCTCGAACGCTCGGCTCTACGAGTCTCTCCGCCGCAGCTACGCCGAGCTCGAGACCACGCGCGCCGAGATGGTCAAGCGCGAGCGGCTCGCCGCGCTGGGCGAGCTCGCGGCCATCGTGGCACACGAGGTGAGAAATCCCCTCGGCGTCATCTTCAACGCGACGAGCTCGCTCGGCCGCATCGTCGCCGCGACGCCAGAGGCCGCCACGCTCCTACGGATCGTGCGCGAGGAGTGCGAGCGGCTCAACCAGATCGTCGGCGATCTGATCGACTTCGCGCGGCCGCGCCAGCTCTCCACGCGGCCCGAGGACGTCGTGCACGTCCTGGGGGAGGTGGTGGAGTCGCTCGCCGTGGAGAGCGGCGTGCGCTTCGAGATCTCCGCCCCCGTCGACCTGCCGCTCCCGGTCGTCGACCGCCGGCTGCTTCGCCAGGCGCTGCTCAACGTCGCGGAGAACGCTCGACAGGCCACGCCGGCCGGCGGCGTCGTGCGCCTGGCGGCGTCGACCAACGCCGCCCGCGACGAGATCGTCCTGCGCGTCTCGGACGAGGGGCCGGGCATCGAAGCTCGAGTGCTCGAGCGCATCTTCGAGCCGTTCTTCACCACGAAGGCCAAGGGCGCCGGGCTCGGGCTCGCGGTGGTCAAGCGCATCGTCGAGGATCACGGCGGCCGCGTCGAGGTCGCCTCCTCGACCCGCGGAACGACGTTCTCGCTCCACCTCCCGCTCGCCACGACCGTTGCCGCGACCGCGCCTTGACGCTAAAACCGCGCGCGATGAAGCCCATCCTCTTGCTCGCGGACGCGCTCGAGTCCGCGGCCTCACGCGACAGGGAGGCGGTCGCCCTCGCAGCGGGACACCGGGTGACGTACGGCGAGCTCGAGGACGCCGCCAACGCGCTCGCGTTCGCGCTTCTGCGCCGCGGCGTCGCGCCGGGCGACCGCGTCGTGACGCTTCTGTCGGGCCCCGAGACGGTCGTCGCGTTCTGGGCGGCGGCCAAATCCGGCGTGGTCTGCGTCCCCATCGAGCCCGCCGATCTCGAGTCGGGCGCGCTGCTCGGCCACGACGCGCGCGCGCTCGTGGTGGACGCCGAGCTCCATGGCACGTTCCACCACGCGGTCGCGCGCGCCTCCAAGGTCCGCGCGGTCATCGCGCGCGGGCCGTTCGATGCCGCCTCTGCGACGGGCGTCGCGAGCTACGTGAGCTGGGAGACGGCGCTCTCGGAGGAAGGATCGCTCGGTCCGCCGGAGCGCTCGGGCATCGATCTCGACGACCAGTGGCTCGCCCGCTCGACGAAGGGCGACGCGCGGCCGTTCTGCGCGCTCTCGCAGCGGGCGCTGCTCTCGCGCGGCGGCTCGCTCGCGCGGGCGCTGTCGCTGGGCGAGAAGGACTCCGTCGGCGGCGCGTTTTCCGTTCCGGAGCTCGCGGTCGCATGCGCGCTGAGCGGGGCCTCGATGCGCTGGGCGTCGCCTGGGACCAAGCGCCGATCGCGGTCGCGCTCCAAGAGCGCGGGGCGCCTGCTCTGGCTCGACGGCGCCGAGGGGGCCCCTGCCGGCGGCGTGCTCGTGCGCGTCTACGCGACGACCGAGTCCGGCCCCATCGCGGTCTTCGCGGAAGGCGCCGAGGGCGGCGCCGTGATGCCCAACGTCGACGTCCGCGTGGTGGACGACAAGGGGCAGCCACTGCCGCCCAACGTGGTCGGCGAGATCGTGGTGCGGTCGTCCGGACTGTTCTCGAACTGGGTGCGAGGCGTCGAAGCGCCGCCCGCGCAGCAGTGGCGCACGGGCGACTCGGGCATGCTCGACGACGCCGGCCGGCTGTATCTGATGGACTAACTTGCGGCTACTTGTGCGGGCCGCGGATGGTGAGCACCGGGCGCGTCGAGGTGCGGATGATCTTCTCCGCGACGCTGCCGAGCAGCGCACGCGCGAGGCCGCCTCGGCCGTGCGTGCCGATGACGATCATGTCGGCCTTGACCTCTTCGGCGACCGAGTGCACCTCGTCCCACGGCACGCCCTGCCGGAGCACCGACGTGATCTCGACGCCCTTGTCCTTCCTCTTCTCGAGCAAGGCCGCCAGGCCGGCTTGCGCGCCGTTCATGATGCGCGTGGCGATCTCGACGGTGGCGACGAGCGCGCCGTCCGGGAAGCCGTAGACCGGCAGCTCGTACGCGTGCATGACGACGACCTTGCCGCCCAGCGCCTTGGCCAGGTCAACCGCGTAGTCGAGCGCGAGGTTGGATGTATCGCTGAAATCGACCGGGACGAGCAGCGTCTTGGGCAGTTGCATGACCATTCCTCTTGGGCTGTCACTTTGGGTTGCAAAGCACGCGCCTGACCTCTCGCGCGGCCTCGACTTCTTCTCTGGACGCGACCACCAGCACGACGCCGCCCAGGCTTCCGATCATCGCTCCGCAGCTCCTGCGCCACGAACGCACCAGCTGCGTGTACGCGAGCCTTGCGCGCTCGTCGCCCGTCGAGCGGCGTGAGTAAGGCGTCGCTCCCGAGGTGCGCCACCACGAGGCGCGCCGCCCCTCCACGTCAGCCTCCTCGCGTGTGCATCTCTCTGTGTGGATCCGCCCGGAGGCGGCTGATGGGCACCAGCGCTTCTCGCGCGGGTAGGCGCAGGCGCTCCTCCGCGCCGCGGTCCGCGCGCGCGCTCCATCGCTGTCGGATCAGCTCGGCGAGCGCCTCGTCGCTCGCGCCCTCGCGCAGCGGAGCGCGGAGGCTCTGGCCCTGCTCGGCGTACAGGCACGTCAGCCAGACGCCGTCGGCCGTGACGCGGCTCCGATCGCAGCTCCCGCAGAAGGGCGCGGTCGTGCTCGCCACGACGCCGAAGACGGTGCCGTCGGGCAAGCGGAAGCGCTCGGCCGGAGCGAGCGAGCCGTGCGGGTCGATGCGCGCCGGCGTTCCGAAGCGACTCTCGATGGCGCTCAGCATCTCCTCTCGGGAGACCACGTCGGCGAGCGACCAGCGCGTCGCGCCGCCGACGTCCATGTACTCGATGAACCGCACCTCGGCGCCGTGACCTCGGCCGAGCTCGAGGAGATCGCCGATCTCGTCCTCGTTGACGCCGCGCATGACGACCGCATTGATCTTCGTGCCCGAGAGGCCGGCCTTCTGGGTGGCGCGCAGGCTGCGCAGGACGTCCTCGAGGCGCGTCGTGCGAGAGAGCGCCCGGGCCCGCTCGGGCCTCAGCGTGTCGAGGCTGATCGTCACCCGGTGGAGGCCCGCTCGCGCGAGCGCCTCGGCACGATCGGCCAGCAGCACGCCGTTGGTCGTGAGCGCCAGGTCCGCGAGGCCTTCGACGCGCGCGATGCCGAGGACGATCGCTTCCAGATCGGGGCGCAGCAGCGGCTCGCCCCCCGTGAGGCGGACCTCGCGCGCGCCCAGGCCGACGAAGATCCGCGCGAGCCGCACCAGCTCCGCCTGCGACAGGATCGACTCGCTCGGGAGCCACACGTACTCGTCTTCCGGCATGCAGTAGCGGCAGCGGAGGTTGCACCGATCCGTCACGGAGAGTCGGAGGGTTCCGAGCGGGCGGGCGTGTCGATCGAGGATCATCGAGCGTTGGGCTGTGTCAGGCGTTCTCCGGCCGCGCCGAAGGCCTCGATGGGGACGAGGCGCGCGGGCATCCGGTCGAGATCGGCCGGGGTGGCCGAGAACACCAGCATGTCTCTTGTCGTGCCGTCGTGCCACACGTGCGCGCTCCGCGCCGTACCCTCGAGCTGCATGCCGATCTTGCGCGCCACGGCGACGCTCGCGGCGTTGTCCGGCAGGCTACGGAGCTCGAGGCGGGCGGCGCGGTCGACGCGAAACGCGACCTGCGCGAGCGCGCTCGCGGCCTCGGTGGCGTACCCGTGCTTCGTGTGCGTCGTCGCGATCCAGTACCCGATCTCGCGGACGTGCGGGTCCTTCTGGGTGTGCAGCCCGGCGCCGCCTACGCACTCGCGCTCCGCCGCGTCGAAGATGCCGTAGACGAAGTCCTGTCCCAGGTCGAACCGGCCGCGGAACTGGCGCAGCAGTGCGACCTTCGTCTCCGAATCGGTCGGCTCGCCGTGCGCCCAGGACATGAACCGCTTCAGCTCCGGGAGGCTCGCGTCGATCGCCGCCTTCACCATCGCCGCGTCCCGGGGCTCGTAGCACCGGATGACGAGGCGGGGGGTGACGATTCTGTACGCGGGCCCGATCATGAAATATAGACCTCGTCGCCAACACGAACCTCGCCCTCGCTCAGGGCGACGAAGTTGACGCCGAAGTTGACTTTGCCCTCTTTTTCTCGAAACGTCGCCAGCGTTTTCAGCGGCTCGTTGCCCTTGTCCCCCGTGTCGGGGTCGATGGTCGTCACCACACACCGGCCGCACGGCTTGCGCGCCGCGAAGACGACCTCGCCCGCGCGGAGCGTGGACCAGCCGTCCTCCTCCCAGGCGCGGGCGCCGGACACGACGACGTTCGGTCGGAAGCGCTCCATCGTCACCGGCGCCTCGAGGCGGGCGTCGAGATCGTCGAGGGAGGCGGCGTTCGTGATCAAATACGGGAACGCGTCGGCGAAGCTCACGACGTCGCCCGCCCGGCCCTTGCTCGACGTGACGCTGCGCGTGACGTCCGTCGGCAGCTTGGCGAGGTGAACGTCCGCGAGCCCCGTCTCGCGCGCGAGCCACTCGTCGGCCTCCCGCCAGACGATGGCGGGCAGCGTGCTCTCCCAGACCGTGACGAGCTCGCGCTCGGGAGGTGGCGCGTCCGGGAGCACGAGCGCGTCACCGCTCGGCCCCCGGAGCACGATGCCGTCCTGCTCGAGCGAGGCCCGCACGCGCACGAGGCCGGCCACGGTGCGCTGCGTGACGAACGCGAGCGTCCCATCCGCCTTGCGCTGGACGACCATCCAGCGGCGGTCTCCCGCGAAGCCCTCCGGCAGGGCGCGAGCGCGCTCGACGCGGACGCCTCGGAACGACTTGACCGGGTAAACCCAGAGGGCGCTGACCTTCACGGCCCTCGGCGCTCGGAGCTCAGGCCGGCTGCGCGGGCGACGGCGCGTCGACCGGCGGCTCCGCGGTGCCGAACTTCGCCGTGTCCCAACGCGCGGGGTTGAACAGGTGCGGGCGCCGGTGATGGTTGGCGTGGAAGTAGATGCCCGTGAAGAGCTTGTTGCCGAGCCAGTAGTACCCGTGGTTCAGGTTCACCGGGCGGAAGTCGTCGCCGGCGCCGCCGTTGTGCGTCGACCAGTTGAAATGAGCGACGAACGCCGCCGCGCTCAGGTTGCAGGGCAACCAGAACGCGAAGAAGCCCACGGGCCCGAGGAACAGGTACCAGGCGAGCGCGAGCACCAGGTTCGTGCCGTAGCTGACCTTCGCCCGGAACGCCTCGCGGCGGCGGTTCTCCGGGGTGTCGCCCCAGACGTCGTAGTACTGCTGCATCAGCTGCCGCTCGACGAAGACGATGCTGTGAACGAACGACTTGAGGTAGCTCGGGAACGTCGGGTGGGGATCGCGGGCCGGATCGTCGCTGTACTTGTGATGCCGCATGTGGACGATGTCCCACGACGCGTACCGGACGAAGACGATGAAGCCCAACACCTCGCCGATGATGCGGTTGACGGGTCGGGGGAAGTTGCCGTGCGTCGCGTTGTGGATCCACAAGTGCGCGCAGATGAGGAAGTAGAGGACCGCCGGGACGCCGAGGACGAAGTGGAGCGGCGTCCACTCGACCCCGGCGAGCACCGGGCGAAAGTGGGTCGCGATCATCGCCGCCGACAGCCCCGTGCACAGCAGCAGATAGAACGAGTCGTAGTTCAGGTAGAACCGGGGGTTCTTCCTGAACTGCTGAATCGGGTGGGAGGTCAGTATCGTAAGAAGCCCGCGCATGGTCTCCGTTACCTGCCCGGCGGCATGCACCAAGTACCGAATTTCCCCTCCGAAGTCGAGCAGGACTTGCGCTGGGCGCAGCGGGAGCCGCGCCGGACCTTGAGCGGTCCCGAGCGTCGCGGTAGATAGGCGGGGCCATGGCGGCCTCGGCCGCCGGGCAGGTGACCATGGGGAACGTCGTAAGCGCAGAACGCTCCGCCTCGCTGCTGCAGCGGGCGCTCGGGGTGAAGCACGCCCAGGACGTGCGCCAGCTCGCGACGGTCGGGACGTACTACGCCCTGCTCGCGAGCATGTACTTCGTGCCGGCGTGCCGGAACGTGTTCTTCCTCGTGGCGGCGTGCGCGTACAGCTTCCTCACGGCCGTCGTGGGGCACAACGTGCTCCACCAGGGAATGTTCGATTCGAAGCGCCGCAACGTGCTGTTTCGCTACGTGCTGAGCTTCGGCGCGCTCTTTCCGATCTCCGCGGTCATACCGTCGCACAACCTCGTGCACCACCACTTCGACGACGACGGCCAGCCCGACTGGGCCGCCCCCGAGCACGTACGCTTCGAGTGGAACCTGCTCAACCTGCTCCACTTCCCGAACGTGGCCGGTCCGCTGACCTTCAACGGCGTGCAGCGCTGGGCGCGCATCCAGGGGCGGGGCGAGTTCCGCCGGCAGTACATGAAGGAGCAAATCTTCGCCTTCGGCCTGACGGGCGTGCTGCTCGCGTTCGACTTCTGGACCGCGCTCTTCTTCGTCGTCGTCCCTCAGCTGTGGGGCGCGCGGTCGTTTCTGCGCATCAACATCCTCCAGCACGACGGCGCCGACGTGGAGAGCGAGTGGAACCACTCGCGCAACTTCGTGGGCAAGCTGTTCAACTGGTTCATGATGAACAACGGCTACCACACCATCCACCACAACCGAGCCGGCATGCACTGGTCCGAGCTCGCGGCCGCGCACGAGCGCGAGGTGGTGCCGCGCATGGATCCCAGCCTCGACGAGAAGAGCATGCTCGCCTACCTCGCGCGCACGTATCTCTTCCGCTTCTCGCGGCCCCGCGGGAAAGACGTGGCTGCCGCCGAACGCGCCGCTGCGCCGGTCGACATCGCGTCGCGCGAGGTGCGCCGCGCGGAGGCCGAGGCCGAGGCGTGCTGATGTTGTCGCGCGAGGTGATGGGGCTGTTCTGTCTCGGCGTCGTGTGGCTGACGGCGCTGCTCGTCGCGGGCGCGGCGTGGCAAGACCTGCGCGATCTACGCGCCATCGCGCGGCGGCGCTCGCTCAAGGCCAGGGTCGTCCGCGGCGATGGCGAGGGCGGCTGCTTCGCCGAGTGGGGCGTCGAGCAAACGGGCCGCGCGCTCGACGCAGCCGATGCCAGGATGGCCTTTCACGACCGCACCTTCCGCTCGCGGATCTTCGGCGGCTCGGTGAGCATCGGCGAAGAGACGTACACCGTGGCCCCGCTGGACGGCGACGTGTGGCCGAGCGAAAAGGCGCGGGAGCGCGCGGCGGCATGCGCCGACTTGACGAGCTTCGACGAGGCCTACGCGCTCTCACGCAAGGCGAAGGGCTTTCGCCGCGACGTGCGCGTCCCCATCGGCCCGGGCGACGAGGTCTGGGTGCTCGGGGAGATCGACGGCGACACGATCGCCGCGCCGCCCGGCGAGCGCCTCATCGTCTCGAGCGTCGACCCTCGCCAGTTCTGCTCTCGCAAGTCCCTGCTGGTCGCGGTGTTCATCGCGGCCGAGCTCGCCGCGTGCGCGGCTGCCACGCGCGTCGCGTGGAGCACGCCGCACTTCGGGGCGATCAGCGTCGTCGGCGCCGTGCTCTGCCTCGCCTTCTTCCTCGGCGTGACCCCCCTCGCCATCGCGCTGCGCGAGAGCGTGCGCGCGCCGAGCATCGCCTACCTGCGCGGAGGCTGGGCCCGCGCCCGGGTCTGAGATCGTGGCGCGCCCTCTCGGCCTCTCCGGAGAAGCCCCGCCGCCCGCGCGCGGAGCCCCGCCGCTCGCGGCCAAGGGCTTTCGGCCGTTCTTCTTGCTCGCCGCGGGCTTCGCCGCCTGCATCCTGCCGGTCTGGATGCTCTCGCTCGCGGGGGTCGCCAGCATGGACGCCTACCTCGATCCGACGTACTGGCACGCGCACGAGATGGTCTTCGGCTACGCGGTGGCGGTCATCGCGGGATTCTTGCTCACGGCCGTGAGCAACTGGACCGGCCGCGAGACCGCCACCGGAACGCCGCTCGTCGTTCTCGGCGTCGTGTGGTTCCTCGGCCGCCTGGCCTTCGTCTTGCCGCACGCGACCCCGCGCGCGCTCGTCGCCGTGCTGGACCTGGCGTTCTTGCCGGCGCTCGCCGTCGCGATCGGGCGGCCCATTTTCGCCTCCAAGAACCGGCGCAACTACCCCATCGTCGCGGTGGTGATGGCGCTCTGGCTCGTCGACCTGGCGATCCACCTCGACGCGCTGGGCGTCCTCGTCGCCTGGCGCAAGCGCGCGAGCCTCGTCGCGGTCGACCTCGTCGTGCTGCTCATCATGTTCCTCGCGGCTCGCACCTTCCCGATGTTCACGCGCAACGCGACCAAGGTGCAGTCGATCCGCAACGTGCCCGCGCTCGACTGGGCCGCGATGGGAGCGATGTTGGGTGTCCTCCTCGCCGACCTGCTCTTGCCCGGCTCGCGCCTCGGCTCGGTGCTCTGCGCGGTCACGGCCGCGCTGGCGCTCGCGCGGTCGGCCACATGGGGCGCGCGCCACTCACTGCGTGTGCCGCTGCTCTGGATCCTCCACGCGGCGCACCTGTGGATCCCCATCGGGCTCGGGCTGCGCGCGCTCTCCGCGCTGACCTACGCCGTGCCGCCGTCGTCCGCGCTGCACGCTCTCACGGTCGGCGCGATCGGCTCGGCCACGCTCGGCATGATGGCGCGCGTCGGGCT
>DATIQP010000584.1:0-2646 GCA_035470765.1 Polyangiaceae bacterium
CGACGGGCAGCGGGCGGCCGCCGAGCGTGATCCCGAGCGCGGCGAGCAAGGCCACCGAGGTCCCCGCGCCGAGCGCGAGCGCGGCGCGACGGCGCCTCGCGATGGCTCGCGCGTCGGGCGACGGGGTCCCGCGCGCCTTCGCGAGGACACGCTCGCGGAGCTCGGCCGGCAGTCGGGTGTTGGTCACGGCTCCACCCCTTCCATCTCGAGCACGTCGCCGAGCGCGGCGCGCAGCGCCTGGTACGCGCGGTGGGCGCGGAGCTTCACGGCCGTCACCGACGTGCCGAGGACCGCGGCGGCCTCCGCCACGGACATGCCCTCCTGCTTGATGAGCTCGAAGGCCACGCGCTGGTTCTCGGGCAGCTTGCCGAGCTCGCGGCGGATGCGCGCGCCGAGCTGCTGGGCGGCCACGAGCTCGTCCGCGCTCGCGCCCTCGTCGCGCGCGGCCTGCGGTCCGCTGTCGTCGGGCGCGTCGAGCGGTACCTCGCGCTTGCCGCGGCGCGTGCCGTCGATGAACAGGCGGTGGGCGATGGCATAGGCCCACGGGGCGAGGGCCGCGCCGGGGATGAAGCTGCCGCGGGCGAGGTGGATCTTGAGCATCGTCTGCTGCAGAAGGTCCTCGGCCCGCGCCTCGCTGCGCGACAGGCGCAGCAGGTACGCGTACAGGCGGGGCGCGAGCGCGTCGTAGACCTCGCCGAAGGCGGCCTCGTCGCCGAGCGCGTAGCGGCTCATCGCCGCGTCGCCGCGCCGGGCGCCATCGGCGCGAGGCTTGTCCTCGGTGCGACGCGTCACCGGCTCGGTACTACCACGCGACCCGAGGCCGAGACCCGCCGATTGTACGGCCAGTAGCATGTCGACCCGGCCGATACGCACGGGGCACGGCGCGGGTTTCGCGCTACGCTCGACTCGTGCTCGCCACCCCGGCCACGTACGCCGATCCCCCGGCCCAGGTGGTCTCCGTCGCCTACGAGCGCGCCTCGTTCGCCGACGAGCCGGTCACCGTCCTCACCGTGCGCGACGGGTCGTCCACGCGCGTCGTCCGCGTGCTCGGCGGGCCCAACGCCCGCGGCGGCGTCACCTACGTCGGCGAGCTCGGACCGTCGTCGGTCGAGTGGGCCCCCGGCAGCCCGGCGGGGACGTGGCCGACCTCCGCGCTCCCGGTCCCCTTCTTCCTGGCCCTGCCCAAGAGCCGCGACCTCGGCGACCAGACGGACGCGGAGGTCGACGTCGCCGCGCGAACGTGGGGCCGCGTGGCCTGCACCGCCTTCCGCGCGCGCTACGCGGGCACCACGACCACCGGCCCCGGCGACGACGGCGTCAGCGGCGTCTACTTCGAGGACACGGCGTGGCCCTCCACGCTGCCCGCCGGCGTGATCGCCACCACGGTCGTTCACGTCGACGCGCAGGGCCACATCTACGACGCGGACGTGTACGTGGACGGCGCGGACAACGTCTTCTCGCTCGACGGCGTCTCCGGGGTCGACTTCCGCAGCATCCTCACCCACGAGCTCGGCCACGCCCTCGGCCTCGGCCACTCGAGCGATCCACGCGCGACGATGTACGCCAGCTACCCGCCCGGCATCTCGTGGCGCTCGCTCGAGCAGGACGATCGCGACGGCGTGTGCGCGCTCTACCCGGGCACCGGCGACGCCCTCGGCTGCGAGGCGACCGCTTGCCCCGCCGGCTTCACGTGCGTCGCGCGCGACTGCGAGCGGGCCGGCGAGCAGCAGGAGGTGTGCTCGCCTTGCGAGCCGCTGCTCCACGCGTGCGAGGGCTCGGGCGACGGCGCGCGCTGCGTGGACTTGCCGAGCGGCGCCGGCCGCGTGTGCGGCCGCAGCTGCGCCACCGACGCCGAGTGCGGCCAGGGGTTTCTCTGCCAGCCGACCACGCAGGCCGGCGACTACCAGTGCGTGTCGCAGAACGGCTGCGCGAGCGCCGCCGACCCGTGCCAGAAAGCTGCAGACTGCAAGGATCCGGCGGACGCGGGCTGGATCTGCGGCGGAGGTGCGTGCCTCGGGCCTATCGCCGACGCGGGCGCCGAGGGCGGCGCCGACGCCTCGCCCGACGCAGGGCCGACGCTCACGCCTTCGGGTGGATGCTCGAGCGCGCCGGGACAGGCCCGCGGGGGCTGGGCCTTGTTGCTAGTGTCGCTCGTACTGCTGCGACGGCGGGCCGCCCCGGGATGAAGCTGGCCCGGTCGTGGCGAGGGTCCAAGGGTGATGTGGAACAGAAAGATCAGAAGATCAGGAAGTAGGAGGATGGGGCGGAGGAAGCCCCGGCCTCTCTCTCCCACCACTCACTCCTTCCTGATCTTCCCGATCTTTTTGTAATTCTCCCCACCCACTCACGGCGATGGGCAGAAGCCCCGGGGAGTGGCCCGCGGATTCGGATCAGTTCATCTGCGCGCTGGGCTGGGCCTTCTCGCGCTTCTTCGCGTAGAGGCCCTCGACGAGCTTGCCGTACTTCTCCATCACCTTGCGGCGCTTCACCTTCAGGCTGGGCGTCAGCATGCCGTTGTCGGTGGTGAAGTCCTCGTCGATGAGGGCGAACTCCTTCACCTCCTCGAAGCCCTTGAAGCTGGCCATGTACGAGTCGAGCTCCTTCTTGAAGAGCTCGCGCACGCGCGGGTTCTCGAGCAGCGCCTCG
>DATIQP010000585.1:0-2858 GCA_035470765.1 Polyangiaceae bacterium
CTCGGCCTTGATATGGCCGAGCACCGCGGCAAAATCGCCGACGCCGAGCGAGCCGCCCCCTCTCCCGACTCCGACTCCGACTCCGACTCCGACTCCGACTCCGACTCCGACTCCGACTCCGACTCCGACTCCGACTCCGACTCCGACTCCGACTCCGACTCTTCTTTCACCTCGCCGACAAGCTCACAGGCGGGAACGAGCACGCGCTTCGACCGAGCTCATCCACCTGCCGAGCGATTCAAGCGCATCCTCACCGAGGGCGGAGGGCCACCAAGGTCCAGGCGAACGTCCCGCCTTCCGTAGCTGACGCGTTTGCCGGGCTGGATCTTGCACGTCCTTGGCGCATGCGCGGCAGATCTTGGCCGCTCCTGTTCGCTCTGCTGGCGTCGTGTGCGCCCCAACAAGCGTACGAGCCGCCGACGACGACCGCCGCGATCATCCGCCCCCGGCGTGCGCCGCCACCTCCGGTCCAGCCCAGGCCGCAGCCTTCGCCACCCACGCAAATCCAGCGGCCACCGCAGGAGAGAAGCACGATCACGGCCGCCGCCACCGCACTCGCCGCCGAGCTCGCGTCGCCGGTCTTGGTCTTGATGCCGCCCACGCCCGAAACCGAGACGCTCTCTCGCGTGCTCCCGCCGATCGTAACTTCGGGCGAGCTGCCCGGCACGCTCGAGGTGATTGCGACGTTGCGCTCGGTCGGCGGCGTCGCGATGCCCACGCCCGGACTCGGCGGCCCCATGCCACGAGGCTTCGGGCTCTGGTGGCTGTTTCCATTCTTCCCGTTCGGGCTGTCGAGGGCCGGCGGGCTGTAGCGACGCCAGCGCTCGCGAGTCGCTGTCCGTCGAGTACTGCCCTCACGCCCGCAAGAACGCGCTGATCTGCTCCGCGCAGAAATCCGGATGATCGAGCCACGGCAGGTGCCCGGCGTCGCGCACGACCGTGACCTTCGCGTTCGGCATCATCGCGGCCATCTCCTCGCCCAGCGACGGCGGTCCGAGCGGGTCCTCGTCGCCCCAGAGGAAGAGCGTCGGCGCCACGAGCTTCGAGAGCTCGGGACGTAAGGTGTACGTGACGGTCGTCTTGCTCGCGAAGATCCCGGCCGCCGGCGGATCGAAGGCCCGCTCGACCATGGTGATCCAGCTGACTGTGGCGCCGGGCAGCCGCGCGCCCTCGGCCATGCAGTCGAGGAGCGGCTCGGGGACGCGGCTCGCATCGGTGACGAGGTGCCCGCGAGCGAGCGCTTTTCGTTGAGCCGCGGCGTCGTGTGGAGGTCGCAGCGCGGTCGAGTAGAGCAACGTGTTGACGCCGCGCGTCCCGACGAGTTTGTGGAACATGACCGGGCTTCGCTTGCTGCCCGCGGGCTCGCCGAGGAGCACGAGCTTCGCGACCCGGTCGGGGTGCGCGAGCGCGAACGCCATCGCGAAGAAGCCGCCCATCGAGTTGCCGACGATCGATGCGCGCGCGATCCCGAGCGCGTCGAGCGTGCCGGCGATGAACGCCGCGCCGTGGCTCCGCAGATCGACGCCCTGGTAGTCGAACTGGGACGTGAGCCCGCAGCCCGGCCGGTCCGGCGCGAGGAGGTGGAATTGCGGGTGCAGACGCTCGAGCAGCGGAAGCCAGCCGATCGACACGCTGTTGCCGCCGTGGACCATGAAGACCGGATCCCCTTGCCCCACGTCGAGGACGTGAACGCGCAACGCCGGATCCCGAACGTCGACGAAGCGCGACGAGGCGGGAATCGCAGCCGCCTCCAGGAGGGCGTCCTGCTTGCGGCGAAAGCGCTCGTCCGCGTCGGGATCGCGCGGCGGCAGCGTGTGCAGGCCTCGATACGACGCGACCGAGCCGCCAGCGAGCCCCACTCCCACCGCGCCCAAGAGCACCTTGCGCCTGCTCAATCTCCCGCCTCCCATGCCGCGAGCGTATAGCCGCGCGCCGCGCGCGCCCACGGAAATCCCGACCCGCTCGAGGAGATCGTGCCGCCGAACCTCGGCTGTCATCGGCCTCAGCAACCGAGGCACCTCGAGCGCCGTTTCGCAACTTCGCAGCACGCCGAATTGGTTCGGCAGATGCAGGTACGAAACCCCAGGGATGGAACGACCATGACTGACCAACGACCGACCGAAGCGTTTCGCGCCGAACACCGAGAAATTCAGGAACACCTCCGCCACGTGCACGAGTGGGTGGGCGCGCTCCCTGCGCAGCCGCCCGACGAGCAGAGGACGACGGCCGAGAAGGTGGTGTCCTTCTTCGAGAAGCACATCAAGCCACATGCCGAGTGGGAAGAGCGGTTCCTCTACCCAGTCGTAGACAGCCTCGCCGGAGGAGGACCCAACGCGTTCACCTCGACGATGCGGTACGAGCACGGCGTCGTCGGTCGCTGGATTGCCGAGCTTCGTGCAGAGACCGCCGCGCCGAAGATCGACGCTGCGAAGTTCGCGCGCCGTACGGACAACCTGCTCGGCCTCCTCTGGGCTCACTTCGAGGAGGAAGAGGAGGTCCTGCTCCCGTTCATCGACGAGGGTATGTCGAAGGAACGGTTCGAGCGCGAGCTGGGTGAAGGCGCACACGCTCACTAGCGGACGAGTGATCCGCCTCGGCCCGGATCGAGCCCGCGCACCCACGGACTCGATCGGACCGCCAACGCCCACCGCCTACGTGACGATGCTGTAGAGCACCGCGCAGATCGAGCTCAGGCCCGCCCGAATGCGCGCGTCCACCCGGTCTATGTAACCGCACGCGCGCGCCACATCGAGACACGACCCGCTCTCCTTCGCCGACCCGAGCGCCCGGTGATAGAGCGAGTGCCGATTCCGCCCCCGCGAGTAGCTCCCCTCCGCGACGCACAGCGCCACCCCGTT
>DATIQP010000586.1:0-4306 GCA_035470765.1 Polyangiaceae bacterium
GGGCCTCGTCGTGCTCGAGGCGATGGCGGTCCACGCGTCGAAGAGCGGGCCGCTCCTTCGCATCAGCGACGACGCGTTCGTGCCGGGCCTCTCCGATCTCGCGAAGCGCTGCCACGACCTCGGGCCGGGGAAGGTGTTCCCGCAGATCATCCACTTCTTGAAGATCTCGCGCTCGGGCTGGCGCCAGACCGTCGACCTGCTCTCGCGGCAGGACCTCGACGCGATCGTCGAGGCGTACGGTCAGGCGGCGGTGCGCGCCCGGGCGTGCGGCTTCGACGGCGTCGAGCTGCACATGGCGCACGCCTACACGCTCTCGTCCTTTCTCTCTCGGCTGAACGCGCGGCGCGACGAGTACGGAGGGAGCCTCGAGAACCGCCTGCGCCTGCCGCTGCGCGTGATCGCCCGCGTGCGCGAGCTCGTCGGCGAGGACTTCCCCGTGGGCGTGCGCTTCGTCGGCGACGAGTGCGTTCGCAACGGCTACACCGTGCTCGACGCGGGGCCGATCGCGGTGCGCCTGGCGCGGGCCGGGCTCGACTACGTCTCGCTCTCGGCCGGCGGCAAGTTCGAGGACGCGCGACCGATCGAGGGCGAGCCGCTCTACCCCTACACGGGCTACTCGGGCGATCGCTGCATGCCGGGGTCCGCCTATCCCGACGGCGCGAACCTGTACATCCCCGAAGCGGTGCGCTCCGCGCTCCGAGCCGCGGGCCTGGCGACGCCGGTCGTCGCGGCCGGCAAGATCGGCACGCGCGCCCTCGCGGAGGCGGTGCTCGAGCGAGGGCAGGGGGACCTCGTCGGCATGGCGCGCGCGCTGCTCGCCGACCCGGACATCCCTCGCAAGTGGCAGGCCGGCCGCGAGGACACGGTCGTGCGCTGCGTCTACGGCAACGTGTGCAAGGCGCTCGACGAGAACTTCAAGCGCGTCGCCTGCACGCTCTGGCCGAAGAAGCTCGGCGCCGCCCCCGAGAGCACGGACGAGACGCCGCCCGAGTGGCCGTCCGCCGGCCCCGGCCTCACGGCGGACGCCTCGGGTGGCCGGGTGCTGCTGCGGTGGCACGCGGCGACGGACAACGAAGAGGTCTACGGCTACGAGGTGATGCGCGCCGAGGTCCACGGGGATCAGGCCGGGATCTTGTTGCATTATGCAAGCGTCCGCGGCGCCTCGCTGCGCTTCGAGGACGCGCGCGTCGTCGGCGGCGCGACCTACCGCTACGCCGTGCGGCCCTACGATCTCGCCGGCAACCGCGGCCCGCTCTCGGCGACCGCCCTCGTCGCGATGCCCGCCGGCGTCACGCCCGGCGAACCGGCGACCGATCCGTCGGCGGCGACCGCCTGCGTCGGCGTCCGCTCCTGATCACGGCCGTCAGCGCCTCGCGAGCAGCGTGGCCAGCTCCGCGCGCGTGCCCACGCCGAGCCGCTCGTAGAGCACGCGCAGGTGCTTCTTGACGGTGTTGGGCGACACGCCGAGCATGCGCCCCATCTCCGCCGTCGTCAGCCCGCGCACGGCGAGCTCGGCGACCTCGAGGCCGCGCGCGCTCACGACCTCGCTCCACGACGGGTGCGGACCCCTGTCGAGCACGCGCAAGGTGGAGAGCCGCGTCGAGACGTGGAGCGCCATTGCGCCCGCCATGGCGAGCTCCCGCGCGCCGAAGGCCCTGTCTTCTTTGCGTGCGAAGTTGAGCGTCCCGACCAAGGCGCCCCCGACGACGACCGGGGCCAGCATGTAGTGATGCCCCACGGAGGAGTCGAGCAGGGCCATGTACTCGGGCGACTTGTTGTGCTTGCGGGCATACTCCGAGAGCTCGCGGATCGAGGCGGCAGAAGGCGCGTGACTCCGCGTCACGGCCGCGAGGACTCGGTCGTCGCTACGACCGTGGGCCTCGTACCGCGCGACCAGGTACGTGGGGAGATTCGTGTAACCGCCGCCCCCCTTCAACGCGAACGCATTCAAGCCCGAGTAGCGGGCCCCCACGAGCGATCCGCCGAAGTCGATGATGGACTCGCCCAGACCGGCAGCGCTCGATGCGCGCGCCGCCCTGCGCGTGAACGCCCTGAACCCCGCCGTCCCCATGATCCGAGCCTACCCCAGGGGGTACCCGATCGGGTACTCGCAGCGTTCGTCGCAACACGATATATGGGGGAGAGGGAACCTTCGAACAGTCGGCCATGGGGGACGACCACAGCTCCGCGGCGAGCGCCGCAATGGATCGATATGCCTCGGGCGACGCCGCCGCCTTTGCGCTCGTCTACGACGCACTCGCCCCTCGGCTGCTCGCCTTCTTGCTGCGCAAGACGCGCGATCGCGCGCAAGCCGAGGACCTGCTCCAGCAGACGTTCCTGCAGATGCACTGCGCGCGAGAGTCCTACGTCACGGGCGCGGACGTCGTGCCGTGGGCGTTCGCGATCGCGCGTCGCCTGGCGATCGACGCGTGGCGCAAGCGCGGTCGCGAGGTCCCGGTCGACCTCGGCGGGTTCGAGGATTCGCTCGTGAGCGAGCTCTGCCCGGACAAGGCGCTGCGCGCGGCCGAGGCCGCCGCCGTCATCGGACGGACGCTGAGCGCGCTGCCGGAGTCGCAGCGCACGGCCTTCGAGCTTCTGAAGATCGAGGGGCTGTCGCTCGCGCAGGCCGCGGACGCCCTCGGCGACTCGGTCATGGCCGTCAAGCTGCGCGCGCACCGCGCCTACGAGGCGCTTCGCAAGGCGCTCGCCGCGTAGTCACCCGGCTCGCGCCGAAGGGCTCGGACTGAAGCGTCGACCGTCAGCCTGCGAGGCCGTGGGCGAGCTTCTTCGGGCCGTCCTGGAAGAGCACTTCCACGCGCTGCGTGTCGACGTCCACCACGACGCCCTTGCCGAACTTGGGGTGCAGCACGAAGGCGTCGCGCGCATAGCGCGACTGCGGCGCGTACTTGGTGAACGACTCGTCCGGCTGCGAGGATACGTCCTTCTCCCAATCCCACTGCTTCTGCGGGTTCTTGGAGCTGAAGAACCCGTCCTCCTCGGCGCCTTCGCGCCCGTGGCGACGGACCTCTTTGGAACGCTTCATCGACATGGGCGGACCCATATACCCCAAGTCGGCCGGGGCGCTACGTCTTTGTAAGGAAGAAAGCGCGGGCGCACGGGACGGAGGTGATCGTGCGGCAAGAGAGCGGAGCCGGAGCGGGAGGCATCGGCCCGAGCTTGCAGAGCTCGTCACGCGTCGTGACGTGCGCCCGCGTGAGGTCTGCTTCAGCAGCGAGCGTGCCAGGCGGTGGGCGCGAGATTCCGGGGAGTTGGCGGCGGGGCAGTTGGCCTGGGCTAGCCCGGGGGTGGCGCGGGCCAGGGGAGGCGGAGATCGATTAGGATGAGCCGATGAGCGTGACGTTTCCGGAGGCGTTCAACCTCGCCGACTACTTCCTCTTCGATCGGCTCGCCGAAGGGCTGGGCGGCAAGGTCGCGCTGCGGTTCGGCGAGCGCAGCTGGACGTACCAGCAGATCGCGGACAGGTCGCGCGCGTTCGCTTCGCTGCTCGGGAGCGCGGGCGTGGGGCGCGGCGATCGCGTCCTGATCGTCTTGCCGGACGTGCCGCCCTTCGCCTGGGTGTTCTTCGGCACGCTCGCGGCGGGCAACGTGGTCGCGATGGGCAACCCGGACGTGCCCGCGTCGTCGATCGAGTACCTCGTGGAGTACACGCGCGCCACGGCGGTGGTGACCGTACCGAAGGTGTACGCGTCGCTCCGGGAGGCGACGAAGGCGGGGCGCGTCGGCAAGGAGGTGCGCGCGATGTGGGTGTGCGCGGACGCGCCGACGGGCGACGATCCCGACCGGGTCGACGCGTCCATCCCGGCCGAGCACCATCTCGCCAAGGCGCTCGCGACCGCCAAGCCTGCCGACCTGCGCCAGACCCACCGCGACGAGCCGGCGATCTGGCTCTTTACGAGCGGCTCGACCGGTGAGCCCAAAGCCAACGTCCACGCCCACCGCGACTTCGCCTTCAATACCGAGGTCTACGCCAAGCACACCGTCGGCTACCGGCGCGACGACGTGACCGTCAGCGTGCCGCGCCTGTACTTCGGCTACGCGACGGGGACGAACCTGATGTTCCCGTTCGCCGTCGGCGCGACCGTGGGCCTCTTCAGCGAACGGCCGACGCCGGAGTCGCTCTCGCGGGCCATCGCGACGTACCGGCCGACCGTGGTCACCAACGTGCCCACGATGCTCGGCAAGCTCCTCGAGCACGACGCCGCGGCTCGCGCCAGGGGCGAGGCGGGGCTCGACTTCTCCTCGATTCGCTTCTCGCTCTCCGCGGGCGAGGCGCTGCCGCAGGCGC
>DATIQP010000587.1:0-4898 GCA_035470765.1 Polyangiaceae bacterium
TGGTACCCTCGACCCCATGTTCCGAAGGCGCTTTGCCCGCTTTGCGCTTCCCCTGGCGATGACGGCCGCCGTGCACGCGACCTACCTGGCATGCCCGACCGCAGCCTGGGCGCAGCAGAAGAGCGCCACCGATCTCATCACTCGCGGCAAGTCGCTCTTCGACGATCAGCAGTACGAGGAGTCGATCCAGACGCTGTCGGCGGCCCTGCTCCGCCCGAACAACACCAAGCAGCAGCGCATCGACGTCTATCGCCTCCTCGCGCTCAACTACATCACGCTCAACCGCAAGGACGAGGCCGAGAGCGCGGTGCGCGGGCTGCTCGCCCTCGACCCGAGCTACCAGCTGCCCAAGAGCGAGTCGCCGCGCTTCCGCGACTTCTTCTCGAGCACCCAGAAGAAGTGGGAGGACGAGGGGCGGCCGGGGGTCGCGAAGGAGACCGAGCCGCCGCCGGCGCAGGTGACGATGCAGCACCAGTCGCCGTCCCAGGTGCCGCCGGGCACCGAGATCCCGCTGACCGTGAAGCTCGACGATCCGCAGGGGCGGGTCTTCGACGTGAAGCTCTTCTTCCGCCCGGGCTCCGAGGGCAAGTTCGCCGAGCAGGTCACCCAGTTCGGCAACAACGTCGCGAAGGCGACCATCCCCGGTGCTGCGGTCAAGCCGCCACTCGTCGAGTACTTCTTCGAAGGCTTCGACAAGAACAAGCTGCCCATCGTCGCGCGCGGCGACGCCGAGGCGCCCCTGCGCGTCGCCGTGCCCGCGCCCGGCAAGGGCTGGCTCATCGGCCTTGGAGTCGGCGTGGGCGTGGCCGTGGTGGCGGCCGTCGTGATCGGCGTCTTGTTCGCGACGGGGACGGTGGGCGGCGGGAAGTCGACCGTCAGCGTGAGCGTGACCGAGTGAGCGGAAAGCCGCCTCGCTACTATTTCGTCGCCATCGACGTGCTTCCGGAGCGAGCGGACGAGGCGAGCGCGCACCTGTTCGAGCTCGGTGCGCAGGGGGTCGAGGAGCGCGACTCGACCACGCTACACAAAGGCACCGCCGGCAAGACGACGCTCGTGGCCAGCTTCGAGACCGAGCAGGAAGCTCGCGAGGTGCAGGGCGCCCTCGGGCCTCGCGCGCGCCTCGAGGAGATCGTGGGCGACGCGTGGCGCGACGCGTGGAAGGAGCACTTCCGGCCGTTCCGCGTCTGCAAGGGCGTGTGGATCCGCCCGCCCTGGGAGAAGGCCGTCCCCGCAAACAAGGGCGAGGTCGTGCTGGAGCTCGAGCCGGGGCGCGCGTTCGGCACCGGCCTCCACGAGACGACGCGCCTCGTGGCGGAGGCCATTGCGGCCCACAAGAAGCGGCTCGCCGGCGCGACGGTGCTCGACGTGGGCACGGGCAGCGGCATCCTGGCGCTGGTGGCGCTCGTGCTCGGGGCCGATACCGCCGTCGGGATCGACACCGACGCCGACGCCATCGGCGTAGCGAAAGCCAACGCCAGGCGCAACGCGATGACCAAGCGCGCCCGGTTCTCGACGACGTCCGTCGACGCGCTCGAGGACCGCTACGACCTGGTGCTCGCGAACATCGAGGCCGACGTGCTCATCCTGCTCCGCGACGCGTTGCGCGCGCGGGTCGCGCGCGGCGGCACGCTGGTGCTCTCGGGGATCCTCGACTCGCGCGAGCGCGACGTCGTGGCTGCGTTCGGCAAGCCGCGGGCGCGCGCGGCGATGGGCGAGTGGGTCGCGCTCAGCTACGGCCCATGACGCGTCAGGTCCGCGTGCCGATGGCGGGGCTTGCTCCCGGCGATCGAACGCTCTCGCCCGAGCAGGTGCGCTACCTCGTCGGCGTGCATCGCCTGCGCGCGGGCGACGCCTTCCTGGCCTTCGATCCGCGCGCCGCGGTCGAGAGCGACGGCGTGCTCCTCAGCCCCGCGAAGGTCCGGCTCGGCGAGCTGCGCGAGGCCCCGGTCGTCCCGGCGCGCGCCGTCACGTGGATCCACGCGATGCTCAAGGGCGACAAGTGCGACGCCATCGTGCGCGACGCCGCCGAGCTCGGCGCGACGCAGGTGGTCTTCGTGCAGACCGCGCGCGTCGTCGCGAAGGCCGACGAGAAGAAGCTCGGCGCCCGCGTCGAGCGATGGGTGCGCATCGCGGAGGAGGCCGCGCGGCAGTGCGGACGCGGCGACTCCCCGCCGGTCGCCGTTCGTTCGAGCTGGGAGGCCGCGCTCTCCGAGGCCGACGCCGCCACGCACCGCTTCTGCCTCCACCCCGGCGCGCCGCCGCTGCGGGACGCCCTGCTCGCGGTGCGCGAGAGCGCGCCGCTCGTCTTCGCAGCCGGGCCGGAGGGCGGCTTCACCGACGAGGAGGTCGCGGCGGCCCGTGCGCACGGCTTCACCGTGTGCTCGATCGGCCCGCTGGTGCTCCGCACCGAGACGGTCCCCGCCGCAGTCCTCGGCGCGGTCGCCGTCCTGCTCGGTTGAGCCCGACGACCAGCGATTACTTCGAGACGACCGTGACGCGTCCGGAGTTGACGTCGGCGCCGATGCCGGCGCCCTGGAACGCCGCCCCGACGGAGGCGTCGCCGAGGAGCTCGCGGGCGAAGAAGGCCATCAAGTACCGCGCCGCCGCGCTCTCGACGTCGGTCTGGCTCGCCGTGCCCGCGGTGCACAGCGTGCAGAAGGTGCAGTTTGCCGGGTCCTCGAACATCGTGTGGTCGGCGTGGGTCGCCGTGATCGCGACGGCGGGCGAGCTGGCCGCGTTGTAGAGCGCGAGGAAGTTCTGGGCGGAGGGCGCGCAGCCGTTCGCTCCGTCATCGGTCGTCTCGCCGATGAAGGCGATGGGAATTCCGATCGTGCCGATGGAGCCGATCGCCGTCGGCGCGCTGTTTCCATCGACGGGATCCAGGCCGAACATCGCCTTGATCTTGCCGTGGGCTCCTCCCTCCGCCGCGAGGAGCGAGATTTCGCCGCCGCGCGAGTGGCCGGCCAGCCCGATGTTCGCGGCGTCGACGAGGCCGTGGAGCTTGCTCGACGACGAGGCGTTCTCCGCCGGCAGCCAGGTGCCCACCGTGTACACGACGTCGTCGACGATGCTGCTCGTCGACGACAGGAAGCCGGGGTCGTCCCGCAGGATGGCGATGATTCCCCAGCTCGCGAGCCTCTGGCCGTAAGTCGCGTATCCCGCCGCGGTCTGCTGGAGGCCGGAGCTCAGGACCACGACCGGGTGCGGCCCGCCGCTCGAGGGCAGGTACACGTGAACGGTGAACGCCTTCGAGGAAGGCACCGTCATCGTGAACGTCGACACCGCGTTCGAGCCGTCGGAGCCGTAGGGCCCGGGCCCCGCCGCGGCGTCGACGCCGGTCGCGTCGGCCGCCGCCGCGTCCGTGCCGGAGTCGAGGGTGCTGGGGGTCGCATCCGCACCATTGCCGTTCGCGTCGGTCGGCGACGCGCCGTCGGCCATGCCGGTGTCGGCGGCGCCGCTGTCGTACGGCGCTCCGCCGTTGCCGCTCGACCCACAGGCGGCGGCGAACGCGATCGCGAAGAAGGTGACGGCCTGGGTTCGCATCGCGCGAACACTATTCCCACTTCGCTTCGGGTCAACCGAAACGACGAGCTCGCGACGCGGTGCCGGAGCGACGAGTTCCGCCGTCAGGACATCTTTGCAGTCGAGCGGTTCGATCGAGGAGGCGCGGCTACTTCGAGGCCGCCTTCTCCTTCTTCTTCTTCTGCTTCTCCTTGGTGGAGAGCTTCGGCTTGTTGTGCTTCTTCCCTTTTTCGATGCCTTTGGCCATGGCCAATGTCCTAGCATAACTCCACGAGATCGGGATCCTCGCGCGGGGCGGGCCGCGGCCGGCGGTCGAAGGAGCGTTCATGCACGGAATCATCCATCTCGAACTGGAGAAGTTCGTCGTCCGGAGCTTCGGCCACGACGCGTGGAACAAGCTCGTCGACAGGGCCCAGCTCTCGGGCCAGCTCTACACGCCGGCGCAGACCTATCCGGACGAGGACATCGTGAAGATCGTAGGCGCGGCGGTCGAAATGACCGGCAAGCCGGCGACCGAGATCCTCGAGGCGTTCGGCGAGTTCCTCGTCCCCACGTACCTCTCGGTGTACGGGGCGCTGCTCGACTCGTCGTGGCGCACGCTCGACGTGATCGAGCACACGGAGGAGACGATTCACCGCGTCGTTCGCATGCGCCAGCCGGGCGCCGCGCCGCCCCGGCTCCGCGTGGAGCGCAAGTCGCCCGCCGAGGTGGTCGTCGTCTACGACTCGCCGCGGCGGCTCTGCGCCGTCGCGCGCGGCATCATGCGCGGCATCGCCAAGCACTTCGGCGAGTCGGTCGGCATCGTCGAACGCGCCTGCATGCACCGCGGCGAGCCGCAGTGCCTGATCGCCGTCACGCTCGCTCCGTGAGCCTCACGGATCGAAGACGAGCTCGAGCGAGGGCGTCTGCGGACACGGCGACTCGAGCGGAGGCTGGCCTGCCTCCCTCACGTCGCACCGGTGGGCGATCGCCTCGATGCGCTCGCCCGGCTTGCCTTCGAGGCCCAGCGACGCCAGGGGGATGTCCATCTCGACCACCCACTCCTCGTCGTTGTCGCCCGGCGTGTCGATCGTCCCGTCGGCATCGCACGCGAGCTTCGCGCCGCTCTGCCATGCGTAGCGCCACGGGCCGGTGCCGTGCCGCTCGCCGTCGGTGAGCACGCCCGTCGGCCCGACGTCGAACGCGTGCTGGAGCTTGTCGGCCCTGCCTGACGAGAAGACGACGTGGAACGAGTCGGCGAGCCAAACCGGCCCGTCCGCCGCGACGTGGGCGGTCACGATGTCGTGGTCGGCGGCGTAGAGCCCGACGTGCAACATCCCCTCGCCCCACATGAAGCGCGCGTCCGAGTAGGGGTGCGCCTCGCGGCCGTCCTGCGT
>DATIQP010000588.1:0-3814 GCA_035470765.1 Polyangiaceae bacterium
TTTCGACCTTCAGCTGCTGGGCCTTTTGCAGCGCGACGACTCGCGGACCGCCGATTCGCTAGCGCATGACGTTCCGCTGTCGCCGTCAGCAATTGCCAGGCGGTTGCGGCGGCTACGCGCGGACGGCTGGATTGTGCGAACGGTTGCGCTGCTAGCGCCGCGGCTCACAGCCAATAGGCTGCGCGCAATAGTGCTGATCCAGCTCAGCGAGCATGCCGATCACGCGGGGAAATCCGCGCTCGAGCGGCGGCTGAACGCAGCCGAGCAGGTGCAGTTCGTCTATGAGATCGCTGGGGAACCATCTGCAGCGCGCACGCGTCGACGATGATCTCGACCGGCTCGATGCTCGGGTGCTTGGCGGCGACGGCGCGGAAGCAGTCGAGGAGCAGCCCGTCCGACAGCTTCATGATGTTCGCCTTGTGCACCACCGTCACGCGCTTGCGGCCTTGCTGCTCGGCGTACCGGAACGCGTACTCGCTGATGCGTGTGCACGCGGGCTCGGTGATGAGCTTGATGCTCTGCGCGATGCCCGGCATGATCATCAGCTCGAGACCGGTGTAGAGGTCCTCGGTGTTCTCGCGGACGATGACGATGTCCGTCCCCTCGAAGCGAGGCTCGAGGCCCGGCAGGCTCCGCACGGGCCGGACGTTGGCGTAGAGGTCGAGCGACTGGCGCAGCGTGACGTTGATGCTGCGGAAGCCCTTGCCGATCGGGGTACCGATGGGGCCCTTGAGCGCGACCTTGTTCCGGCGGATGGAGTCGAGCACCTCGGGGGGAAGCACCGAGCCGCGCTTGTCGGCGACCGCCGCGCCCGCCTCCTGGACGTCCCAGTCGATCTTGGCCCCGGCGGCCTCGATCACGCGGCACGCGGCGTCGCAGACCTCGGGGCCGATGCCGTCGCCGGGGATGAGGGTGACCTTGGTGCTCATCCGCGCATCGTGAGCTGGCCGAGGTAGTCGCGCTTGCCGACGTCGACGCCGTTGTGGCGGAGCAACGCGTACGCCATCGTCACGTGGAAGAAGAAGTTCGGCTGGCCGTGCTCGAGGAAGTAGTCGGTCGCGGTCATCGACTTGCCCTCCCAGCGCGGCAGGCTCACGGTGCGGTCTCCGGCGCCCTCGAAGTCCTTGGCCGTGAACTCGCTCAGATACGCGACGACGGACGCGATGCGCTTGCGTAGCTCGTCGATGGTCTTCTCCTCGTCGGGGTGCGACGGCGCGTCCCTGCCCGTCACCCGCGCGGCCGCGAGCTTCGCGACGTCGCACGCGCCCTGGATCTGCCGCACGAGAGGGAACATGTCCGGCGCGAGCCGGCTCTGGAGCAAGACGTTCGGGTCGCATTTCTTCGCCGCCGCGTGGGCCTCGGCCTTGGTGAGCCAGCCGTCGAGGTTCTGCAGCAGCTTCTTCGTCTCGAGGATCGAAGCGTGGAGCGTCATGCGCGCTTTGGTAGCGTCGAAGCCGCGCCCTGGCAAATGCCGCCGTGCTATATGCACACCGCGTGAAGCGATTCCGCGCGCGCGGCCACGGCTTGTCGCTCTCGGTCGTCGAGTGGTCCGGTCCCGCGCCGCGCCGGACGTGCGTGCTGCTGCACGGCTTCATGGACGCCGCCGAGAGCTTCGATCGCGTCGCGCCCGCGCTCGCTGACGCGGGGCTACGCGTGCTCGCGCCGGATTTGCGCGGCTTCGGCGACTCGGACCGGGTGAGCGGCGGCGGCTACTACCACTTCCCGGACTACGTGGCCGACGTGGACGCGCTGGTGCGCGAGCACGTCGAGGGCGATTTCTTCCTGGTGGGCCACTCGATGGGAGGCACCGTCGCGACGATGTACGCGGGCGGGCGGCCGGACCGCGTCGCAAAGCTCGCGTTGCTCGAGGGCCTCGGCCCGCCGGACAACGAGCCGGCCGCGGGGCCGCTGCGCATGCACCGATGGCTCGAGGAGCTGACGAGCCCGCCGCCGGCGCTGGCGATGACGAGGGAGGACGCGCTGCGGCGGCTGATGGCCGCGCACCCGCGGGTGCCGCGCGAGGTGCTCGCGTCACGGCTTCCCCATCTGGTGACTCCGGCGACGGCGACGGGGGCAGAGACGGAGACGGTGCGCTGGAGGTACGATCCCATGCACCGGACGACGTCGCCAACGCCGTTCTTCGCGAGCGTGTTTCGCGCGTACGCGGCGCGCGTCGCCTGTCCGCTGCTCTACGTCAGCGGGGGCGCGCTGGGCTGGCGCGTGCCGGACGAGGCCGATCGCCTCGCAGCGTTCGGCGCGAAGCCCGTTCACGTCGACATTCCCGACGCGGGGCACATGATGCACTGGACCGCGCACGAATCGCTGGCGCGGGCGCTCGTCGAGTTCTTCTGAGGTCCCGCCCAAGGCGAACCAAGGTGCGCAACACCGCCGCGCGTGGCAGCATCGAACGCGTCATGCGCTACCGTCTACTGGGCAGGACCGGCGTCTACGTCTCCGAGATGTGCCTCGGGGCGATGACGTTCGGGGGCAAGGGTTTCTGGGAGGTCGTCGGCACGCTGGGCGCCAAGGAGGTCGAGGCGCTCATCGGCACCGCGCTCGACGCCGGGGTCAACATGATCGACACCGCGGACGTCTACTCCGAGGGCGAGTCGGAGAAGCTCGTCGGAGGCGCGCTCGCCGCGCTCGGTCGCCCACGCGAGCAGATCTTCGTCGCCACCAAGTGCCGCGGCCGCACCGGCCCCGGGCCGAATCAGGTCGGCCTGTCGCGCGGGCACGTCATGAACGCGATCGACGCCAGCCTCGCGCGGCTGAAGCTCGACCACGTCGACCTCTACCAGATCCACGGTCTCGACATCGACACGCCGCTCGAGGAGACGGTGCGCGCGCTCGACGACGTCGTCCGCGCCGGCAAGGCGCGCTACGTCGGCTTCTGCAACCTCTCGGCGTGGCAGGCGATGAAGGCCCTGGCCTTCGCGGACCGGTGGAATCTTTCGCGCTTCGTGAGCGCGCAGGTCTACTACTCGATCGGCGGGCGCGACATCGAGCGCGAGATCGTCCCGCTGGCGCAGGCCGAGGGCCTCGCGATCCTGCCCTGGAGCCCGCTCGCCGGCGGCCTGCTCTCGGGCAAGTTCGATCCGGACAAGCCCGGCCCCGAGGGCGCGCGGCGTACGAGCTTCGATTTTCCGCCCGTCGATCGAGCGCGCCTCCCGAAGGTGCTCGGGGCTTTGCGCGAGGTCGCGGCGGCAACGAACGCCTCGGTCGCGCGCGTCGCCCTGGCGTGGCAGCTCACCCGCCCATTCGTCACGAGCGTCATCATCGGCGCAAAGAACCGCGAGCAGCTCGCCGACAACCTCGCCGCCGCCGACCTCGAGCTCGCGCACGAGCACGTCGCCAAGCTCGACGAGGCGAGCGCGCTGGCGCCCGAGTATCCCGGCTGGATGCTCGACTGGCAGAACCGCGACCGCCGCCCTCCGACGCGTTGACGCGCCGCCCGCCACGGCGGCATGACGTCACCATGAGGCGCTGGCTCAAACGTATCGGGAAGGTGTTCGGGGTGACGCTGTTGCTGCTCGCCGTCCTGGTGGGCGTCGGGTTCTATTCGGCGTTCGGCGGAATGGCCGCCATCGTCGACGGCAGGGAGCCGGCGCCCGGCGTCCGCATCGTGAAGGACGGCTTCGTGTCGGTGGGCGTGATCGACGTGGGCGGCGGCAAGATCGCGCTCGTCGACGCGGGCAACGATCCCGAGGGCAAGGTGATCCTCGCCGAGCTTTCGCGTCGCGGCGCCTCGCCCGACTCGGTGAGCGCCATCTTCCTCACCCACGGGAACCGCGACCACACCGGCGGGTGCGCCAAG
>DATIQP010000589.1:0-6232 GCA_035470765.1 Polyangiaceae bacterium
CATGACACGCCTCCGCTCCGCGCGCGCCGCTCGAGCAGCGCGCCGCCGCTTTCGTCGATCGAAGCCACGAAGGCCGCGCTCACGAAGATGGTGGTGTCGGTGCGCTCCACCAGCGCGGGGCCTTCGATGACGTTGCCCGCCCGGAGGGCGTGGCCGTCGTAGACCGGCACCTCCGCAAACGCGCTCCGCTCGGGCACCCAGGCCCGCCTCTGGCCCTTGCGGGCGTGCGCCGGATCGCGGCCTCCGCTCGGGCGGCGCGCGAATGCGGGCTTCTCCGTGCGTCCAATCGAGCGGACGCGCACGTTGATCAGCTCGAGGTCGGTGCCCTCGTCGGCGAGCTGGTAGCCGTAGAGGCGATCGTGCTCCGCGTGGAACGCCCGCGCGATCGCCCCGAGATCCGCGGCGCCTATGGCCTCGCTCGGAACCGGGAGCGTGACCTCGTGGTACTGCTTCACGTACCTCAGATCGAGCGCCACCTCGTGGGCGACCCGCGCGGCTTCGACGCCCTCGCTCGCGAGCTGCGCCGCGCCTTCGGCGGCCATCTCGTCGACCAGTCGCCGCAGGCGCGCCGCGTCGAGGAGCGAGAAGCGGGAGATGAACGTGCGCACGAGGTCGTGCTTCAGATCGGTCAGCAGCATGCCGGCGGCACAGAGGACCGATGCCACGGCGGGCACGAGGAGCGTCGGCATCTCGAGCTCCTCGGCAATCATGCACGCGTGGACCGCCGCAGCGCCGCCCGCGACCACGAGCGGCAGCTCGCGCGGGTCGAGGCCGCGCTCGATGGTGATCTCGCGCACGCCGTGGGCCATGTTCGCGTTGATCACGCGGTACATCCCCACCGCCGCCTCCTCCACGGAGAGGCCGAGCGGCTGGGCCACCTTCGCTTGCACCGCGGCCCGTGCGGCGTCGGCGTCGAGCTTCATCCGCCCGCCGGCGAAGAACGCCGGGTCGAGGTAGCCCAGCACGACGTTCGCGTCGGTGCACGTCGGCTCGAGCCCTCCGCGTCCGTAGGAGGCCGGGCCGGGCATCGCGCCGGCCGAGCGCGGGCCCATCCGGAGCATGCCGCCTTCGTCGATCGAGGCGATGCTTCCGCCGCCCGCGCCGATCGTGGTGATCGCCAGCATGGGGAGCGCGATGCGGAGCCGGTCGATGTCGGACTCGTGGGTCATCGCCGCCGCGCCGCCCTGAACGAGCGACGCGTCGAAGCTCGTGCCGCCCATGTCGACGAGGACGCAGTCGTCGCGTCCGTGCGCCTTCATGATGGCGGCCGCAGCCGCCGGGCCGCCCGCGGGGCCGCTGAGGAGCGTCGTGGCGGGCAGGCGCTGCGTCACCGCGGGGAGCGCGACGCCGCCGTTCGACTGCATGATGAGGAGCACGCCGCGGAAGCCGACGCCGGTCAGCTTGGCGGTGAGGCTCGTGAGGTAATCGCGCAGGACGGGCCCCACGTACGCGTTGAGCACGGTCGTCGACACGCGGTTGTAGAACCGCACGACCGGCAGCACGTCCGACGAGGCGCACACGAAGGCGCCCGGAAGCTCCGCGCGGACCGTCTCGATGGCGGCGCGCTCGTGGGCCGGGTTGGCGAACGCGTTCATGAAGCACACGGCGACCGCCTGCACCCCCTCGCGACGAAGCTCCTTTGCCTGCTCGAGAACGCTCTTCGGGTCGAGCGGCACCGTCTCCAGGCCGGCGCGATCGAGCCTACCGTGCACGGTGCGGCGGAGGTGTCTCGGGACCAGCGGGACGGCGTTGGGGAGGCGGTTGTCGTACTGTTCTTCGCGGATGCCACGGCGCATCTCGAGCGCGTCGCGCACGCCCTGGGTCGTCACCAGGCCCGTCCGCGCCCCGCCGCGCGTCAGCACGGCGTTGGTCGTGACCGTCGTGCCGTGGACGATCGTGTGCACACCGGCGGCGAACTGCTCGAGCGACTGCCCGCGCGCCTCGGCCGCCATGCGCAGGCCGTCGAGCAGCCCGAGGGATGGGTCCGCGGGCGTGGACAGGGCCTTGAAGGTCTCCACCTCGCCCGTGTCCGACGACCACACGAACAGGTCCGTGAACGTACCGCCCACGTCGATGCCAATCTTGATCAGGGGTGCCGGCATGCGGTGCCTCGCTCGGTTGCGGAAGGGAGCTGCTCCTGGACTGCGGAGCGGCCAAGCGAAAATGCGCGACGATTCGGCGCGAGCGCGCGGGGCGACGCCCGGCGCTCGATCTCGGAGAGCACGGCCGCCCCATCGAACGGCAGGCGGCCCGTCGCCGCGAGCGCCCCGAGCATCAGCACGTTGAGGCTGCGCGCGTCGCCGGCCTCGCGAACGAGCGCCGGCGCGTCGACGACGAACAGCGAGCCCGCGACCGCTCGCGAACGGTCGAAGATCTCGTCGACGTTCGGGTAGGTCTTGCCCTGCAGGGTGAGGACGAACGGGGTGACGGTCAGGCGTGCCGCGATGAGGGTCGCACCCGGCGCCGCGCGCGGCAGGGCGCGGAGCAGCTCGAGGGGCTCGAACGCCAGCAGCACGTCGGCCTCGCCGTCCCCGATGAACGCGCGGCGCGAGGAGCCGATCAGCGCGGACGCTTCCACGCTCCCCCCTCGCTGCGACATGCCGTGCACCTGTCCGACCGCGACCTCGAGGCCGGCGTGCACCGCGGCATCACCGATGGCGCGGGCCGTCGTGAGCACCCCCTGCCCTCCCACACCTACGACGAGCACGCGCACGCGAGGGCTCATGACCGCACCTCCGCGGGCCGGATCGCACCGTCCGAGCAGAGCGGCACGCAGACGTTGCATCCGATGCACAGCGACGGATCGATCCGCACCGGCCCGCCGCCCTCCGCAGGCGCGAGGAACATGGCGGGGCATCCGAACAGCTCGATGCATGCGTTGCAGTTGCCGCAGAGTCCGCAGCTAAGGCAGCGAGCCGCCTCCGCGCGTGCGTCCTCTTCCGAGAGCCGGCTGCGCGCCTCGTCGAAGCTGCGGGCGCGTTCGACCGGATCACCCTCCGGCGCGCGGCGGCGGGCGGCGCGATCGGCGCGGATCACCCAGCCCTGAAGCGTCGACGCGACGGTCTTCGGCGGCGGCGGGCGCCTGTTCGCGCGCGACGGCCCGCGCAGGGCGCAGTCGATGCCCCACGCCGCGCGCTGGCCCCAGGCCATCGCCGCGGTGACGGTGTGCGCTCCGGCGACGACGTCTCCGCCAGCGAAGACCTTCGGGTGGGACGTCGCGCACGTCTCCTCGTCGATGCGGACGCTCCCGTCGTCGCGCCGGTCGATCGCGAGGTCCCCCGCTGCGAGGAAGTCTTCGGGCCGCTGGCCGATCGCGTAAAAGACGTGCTCCGCCTCGAGCAGCTCGCCGCTCACGAGGCCCACGCCGGCGCGCTCGCCTCGCACGATCCGCGCGGGGCGCTGCGCGGCCCACAGCCGGATGCCTTCGGCCTCGGCCGCGCGGACCTCCTCTTCGAGCGCAGGCATTTCGTGCCGCCGCTCGATGCAGGCGATCGTCACCTGGCTCGCTCCGCAACGCAGCGCCGAGCGCGCGGCGTCGACCGCCGCGTTCCCACCGCCGATGACGGCCACGCGACCCGCGATCGACGCGGCCCGGCCGAGGCCGCCGTCCTCGAGGAACGCCAGCGCGCTCCTGACCTTGGGAGCGCCGTCCCCCGACTCCCCCTCGATACCGAGCGTGAGCGGGCGATGCGCGCCGACGGCGAGGTATACGGCGTCGTACCGGTCTGCGAGCTCCGAGAGGCGCAGGTCCGCGCCGAGCCTTCGCCCGCCGACGAATTTCACGCCGAGCGAGAGCACGCGCTGTACGTCGCGCTCGAGCGCCTCCCGAGGCATCCGGTAGGCCGGGATGCCGGTGCGGAGGAGCCCGCCGGGCGCGTCGTTCGCGTCGAAGAGCGTGACCGAGTATCCGCGCACGCGGAGATCGTGCGCGGCGGCGAGCCCCGACGGCCCGGCGCCGACGATCGCCACCTCGAGGCCGCTGTCCTCGTCGCGCGCGGGCTCGTACGGCACGCCCGAGTCGCGCGCCCATTCGACGACGAAGCGCTTGATGTCGTTGACCGCGACGGGCTCGTCGACCGTAGCGCGCACGCACGTGGACTCGCACGGGTGCTCGCAGACGCGACAGACCGACTCCGGAAGCGAGACGCGCGCCGTGATGTGGCGCAAAGCTTCGGCGTATTCGCCGGCCGCCACGTGGCCGGCGTAGCCCTGCACGCAGAGGAAGAGCGGGCAGCTCGTCGCGCAGGGCGCCACCGCCGGCCGGCCGCCGATGCGCGCCACGTCGAGGCTGCGGTGGCGCGCCATGTGGCGCTCGTAGCCGCGGGTCGTCGGGACGTCGCAGCGCATCCCGACCGATTCACGACCGCAGCCCTGGCACGCCGGCGCGTCGACGGCGGGCGCGTCGCCGTACGACTTGCGTCCCGTGACATGGGCGTCGTAGACCGGGCACGCTCGGTCCACGACGATGACGCTCACGCCTCGCGCGTCGCGCGCGCGAGTGAACGCCTGGATCGTCGCGCGAAGATCGTACGGGTCGACCACCTCGACCTGGGTCGCGCCGAGCGCGCGCACGACCGCTTCGATGGAGATCTCGCGCGCGATCTCCCCTCCCCCCGTGCGGACGCCAGGGCTCTGCTGGAAGCCCGTCATGGCGGTGACACGGTTGTCGAGGATCACGGCGATCATCGAGGCCCGCTCCTTGATGGCGTCGAGCAGCGGAGGGATCCCCGAGTGAAAGAACGTCGAGTCGCCGACGAAGCCCACCGTGCGCTTGCCGGTGACGCGGCTCACGCCTGCGGCGAGGCTGATGCCGGCACCCATCGTCAGGAGGGCGTCGGCGGAGTCGAGCGGAGCGCCGAAGCCGAGCGTGTAGCAGCCGATGTCGTTGAAGAAGAGCGCGTCCTCGCCGAGGGCTGCGCGGGCGGCGAAGAAGGCCGCGCGGTGCCCGCAGCCGGCGCAGAGGATGGGAGGACGCGGCGGCACGTCCACCGCAGGAGCCGCGGGCGCGCGGCGAGCGCCCACGCCGAGCGCGTCGTGAATCGCGTTCGCGATCCGCTCCGGCGGGTACTCGAACGGCATCGGCAGATGGCCGGTGCGCTTGCCGAGGATCTCGACGGCGAGCTTTCGCCGGTCCGAGAGCTCGCGCAGCGCGTCCTCGAGAAACGGCGCGAGCTCCTCCACCACGAGCACGCGATCGCAGCTCTCCAGGAACTGGGCCACCGTCTCGGTCGGGAGCGGGTACACGACGCCGAGGCTGAGAAGCGACACGTCGTCGCCGAGGTGCTGCTCGTCGATGAGCTCGGCGCACGTCGCCGCAGGTGCGCCGCACGCGACGATCCCACGACGCCCACGGCCCGTCCGCCGGGCGAACCTCGCCAGGCCGTCGCGCGCCGTCTCGAGCCTCTGTTCGATCTCGCGCCGCATGCGGCGGGCGTTCGGCGGGACCGGCACGAAGCGATCGGGGTCCTTCACGAAGCCGCCGACCCGAGCTTCGCGGAGGCGCCCGTACCGGACCACCGTGCGCGCGTGGCAGACGCGGGTGGTCGGACGGATGACCACGGGCAGCCGGCAGCGCTCCGAGACCTCGAACGCGGCGCGCGTCATCACGAGCGCCTCCGCCGGCGTGCTTGGGTCGAGCATCGGCAGGTGGAACATCGGCCCCAGGTACCGCTGATCCTGTTCGTTCGAGCTCGTATGACAGGACGGATCGCCCGCGCTCACGATGACCATCCCGGCGACCGTGCCGACGTACGGAATCGTGGCGAGCGGATCGCCCGCGTACGTCAGGCCGACGTGCTTCATCGCGCAGAGGGAGCGCGCGCCGGCGATCGAGGCGGCGAACGCCAGCTCGAGCGCGACCTTCTCGTTGACGGCGTACTGAAAGGCGACGCCGCGCGCCTTGGCGACGCGCGCGAACGTGTCGGTCACCTCCGACGAAGGGGTGCCGGGGTAGCCCGTCGCGAACGCCACGCCCGCCTCGAGCGCTCCGCGGACGATCGCCTCGTTGCCGAGGAGGCACTCGGCGTGTCCGTCGATGTCCACGAGCAGCGGGTCATCGGAAGGAGGGGACGCCGAGGTCATACGCCGTCACCGCTCCGAGCGCTCGACCCCGAGCCTCCGCAGACAGGCCGGTGCTCCTTCCGGGAGCGACTCGAGCGTCTCGGTTCGCAGCGACGAGCCGAGCACGCGGTTCACCTCGTCGACCGTGCTCTGGAACCAGGCGTCGCAGCCC